>LIBD01000001.1 GCA_001437855.1 Actinobacteria bacterium BACL4 MAG-120820-bin23
CATACTTTAAATGACCAAGCTGAAACTGTATTGCTTGGCTTAGCTCGAGGCTCTGGAACTAGATCACTATCAGGAATGTCTGTAAAAAATAATGTATTTGTAAGGCCGCTGCTACAAATCTCAAGGGCAGTCACTGAAGCTGCTTGCATTGAGGGTGGAGTTAATATTTGGCAGGATCCGCATAATAATGATCAAAGATTTACGCGAGTTAGAGTGAGAAAAAATGTATTACCAGTTATTGAAGAAAACTTAGGCCCGAAAATTACTGAGGCACTTGCCAGGAGTGCTGATCTATTACGAGATGATGCAGATGCATTAGATGGCTTTGCTAATGAGTTTATTAATCAGGTTAATCCACTTGATTTAGATGTTAAAGATCTAGAACGTCTACCTAGAGCAATCCGGACTCGGGTTTTACGACTTGCGATTTATATTGCGGGTGCGCCAAGTGGCACTCTTTCAGCTGACCATATTTCAGCGGTAGAAGGCTTGGTCTCTGATTGGCACGGCCAAAAAGAGGTATCACTACCTGGAAATGTGAAGGTTTTAAGAAATTCAGGCAGAATTACCCTCTCAACCTAATCAAAGGAGAATTGTGGATCTTTCAGCCCTTGGTAACGATATCGAAAGAGTTGTTGCTAGCGAAGAACAAATCCAAACTCGCCTTAAAGAGTTAGCTGAACAAGTAAAAAAAGATTATGAAGGTAGAGATTTAATTCTTGTCGGAGTTTTAAAAGGCGCCGTTATGGCGATGGCTGATTTTTCACGTTACTTGCAACGCCATGTCGATATGGATTGGATGGCTGTTTCTTCATACGGTGCTGGAACTAAATCAAGTGGCGTAGTAAGAATTTTAAAAGATTTAGATGGAGATATATTAGGAAGAGAAGTTTTAATCATTGAGGATATTTTAGATACCGGATTAACACTTTCTTGGCTGACTGAAAACTTGCTATCACGTGGAGCCAAGTCAGTAACAGTATTGACTGTGCTTCGTAAGCCAGATGCTGCTACCGTCAAAGTAGAGGCAAAGTATGTTGGCTTTGATGTTCCTAGTGAATTCGTAGTTGGCTATGGCTTAGATTTCAATCAGAAGTATCGAAATTTGCCTTTTATTGGCGTTCTTGCCAAACACCTTTATTCTTAAGTCCCTTGAGTAGTAAAAAGAAAGCGATGTAATCGGTGGCGCAAAAAAAGAAGTTCAAACTTCCTGAGTTTAAAGGGATTAGGACTGGAAAAAAGTCCACTAAACCTTCACCTCAAATGGCACGCAGAATTTTCCGTGGCCCACTATTTTGGATAATCGCTGCCCTGATTGCTGTAAGTATTTTTGGTCAGATTTCTACAACTGGAAAAGAATTTACCAAAGTTGAGACATCTGAGATTCTAAATCAGATTTCACAAAATAATGTTAAGTCAGCCCTTGTAATTGATCGCGATCAGAAAGTTCAGATCATTTTAAAAGATGGGGAATTTGTTGGTGGTGCATCAAAACTTGAGGCCTCATACGTTGTTGGCCAAGAAGCACTAATTGTTGAACTTTTAACCAGTAATCCACCAACTACAAATTGGGATGTGGAAGTTCCAAAGCAATCATTTTTTGTTTCATTAATTTTAAGCATTCTGCCAATTTTATTAATTATCTTTTTACTACTTTTGTTTATGGGTGGTGGACAAGGCGGAAGAGTTTTCTCCTTTGGAAAATCGCGAGCAAAATTACACAATAAAGAGATTCCAACAAATACTTTTGCTGATGTAGCTGGAGCTGATGAAGCGGTTGCAGAATTACGCGAAATTAAAGATTTTCTGGCCAGCCCAGATAAGTACAAAGCTATCGGAGCAAAAATACCAAAAGGTGTTTTGCTTTATGGTCCGCCAGGAACCGGTAAAACATTATTAGCACGAGCTGTAGCTGGGGAGGCAAAAGTTCCTTTCTATTCAATCTCTGGCTCTGAATTCGTAGAAATGTTTGTAGGTGTTGGTGCCTCTAGAGTACGAGATTTATTTGCACAAGCAAAACAAAATTCACCAGCGATTATATTTATAGATGAAATTGATGCGGTTGGTCGTCAGCGAGGAGCTGGCTTAGGTGGTGGTAATGATGAGCGTGAACAAACCTTAAATCAATTATTGGTTGAAATGGATGGGTTTGATGCAAACGGCCAAGTAATTTTAATTGCAGCCACAAATCGTCCAGATGTATTAGATCCAGCTTTGTTAAGACCGGGACGTTTTGATCGACAAATTACGGTTGATAGGCCGGACTTGAAAGGACGGGCCGCGATTCTTGCTGTGCACGCAAAGAATAAAATGGTTACAAAGGATGTTGATTTAAATAATTATGCTAAACGTACACCTGGCTTTACAGGTGCGGATTTGGCAAATGTATTAAACGAAGCAGCTCTTTTAGCAGCCCGCGAAGATAGAAAAACTATTAAGAATGCCGATATTGATGAAGCGATTGATCGCGTTATGGCTGGTCCACAAAAAGTATCTCGCCTAATGACTGAAGAAGAGAGAAGAATTACTGCATACCATGAGGGCGGACATGCTTTAGTAGCGCATGCGCTTCCCCATACAGATCCAGTCCACAAAGTAACAATCATGCCAAGAGGTAGAGCGCTTGGTTACACAATGGTGCTACCAGATGAAGATCGTTATGCAGTTACTCGAAATCAAATGCTTGATCAATTGGCTTACACAATGGGTGGGCGTGCGGCAGAAGAGTTAATTTTCCATGATCCAACAACGGGTGCATCCAACGACATTGAAAAGGCTACTAATTTGGCACGAGCCATGGTTACCCAGTATGGAATGACACAAAAACTTGGTGCAATCAAATTAGGTATTTCAGACTCGCAACCATTTTTAGGTAGAGATTACGGTCATCAACGAGATTACTCCGAGGATGTGGCAGCTATTGTTGATAGTGAAATAAGAGTAATGATTGAAAATGCACACCAAGAAGCATTTGATATTTTGGTGGTAAATCGAGAAATCTTAGACTCCTTAGTTGAAGTACTGCTTGAAAAAGAGACTTTAAATAAAGAAGAAATCGAAGCAATTTTCAAGAAAGTTAAAAAAGTAAAATCAAGAGCACCTTGGACAGGCTCTCAAAGTAGAGTGCCCTCTAATCAACCTCCGGTTGCGCTAAGGCCGGCAAAAGTTAAAGAGGTTGAAGTAGAAAAATCTGTAAAGAAAACACCTTCAAAAAAGATCGAAAAGGATTTAAGTGAGTGAGGTTAACTCAGTCTCTATGGGACCACATGATGGTGGTGCCAAGAAAGAGTTTGACCAAGAACGGGCAGAAAAAGCTGTAACAGAGCTACTTTATGCAATAGGTGAAGATCCAAACCGGGATGGCTTGAAAGATACACCAAAAAGATTTGCCAAAGCGTTGTTAGAAAATTTTGCTGGCCTTTGGCAAAAACCTGAAGATGTTTTAACAACCACATTTGATATCGGACACAGAGAGCTTGTAATTGTTAGAGACATAGAAATTTTTTCGCATTGCGAGCATCATTTAACCCCATTTCATGGCCTGGCTCATATTGGTTACATTCCAGGTGAGAGTGGAAGAATTACGGGAATTTCAAAACTTGCTCGATTAGTTGATCTTTATGCTCGCAGACCTCAAGTGCAAGAAAGATTAACATCGCAAGTTGCAGATGCACTAGTTGAAATATTAGAGCCTGGAGGGGTCATAGTAATTATTGATTGTGAACACTTATGTATGTCTATGCGTGGAGTTAGAAAGTCTCAAGCTAGGACAACGACCAGTGCTGTTCGTGGGCAATTACTAAACCCAACAACAAGAGCTGAAGCAATTTCTTTAATTAATCAATCTAGGTAAAAATGAGTAAAACATTAGTAATGGGAATTCTAAACATTACCCCAGATTCATTCGCTGATGGCGGTAAATACTTTTCAAAAGATGCTGCAATAAATCATGGCAGAAGGTTGATTACAGAGGGTGCAGACATTATCGATGTTGGAGGTGAGTCAACTAGACCTGGTGCAGAACGCGTTAGTGAAGATGAAGAACTTAGTAGAGTTATTCCAGTAGTTGAAGAACTGGTAAAAGATGGTGCAGTTATAAGTGTGGACACAATGCGCGCTAACGTGGCTAAAGAAGCAATCGGAAAAGGTGCTTCATATATTAATGATGTAAGTGGTGGCCTAGCCGATGAAAAAATGTCAGATGTTATTGCTAAAAATCCAAAGATTCAGTACGTAGTTATGCATTGGCGGGGCCATTCAAAGGATATGCAAAGTAATACTGAGTATAAAGATGTCGTTCGTGATGTAAAAGAAGAATTAGACGAAAGGGCCATTTCTTTAATCAATCAAGGAGTAAGCGCAGAACAAATAATTTTAGACCCAGGCATTGGTTTTGCTAAAACTAGTGAACATAATTGGTCACTATTACAAAATATTGAAAGATTACAAATGCTTGGTTATCCATTACTAGTCGGAGTTTCTCGGAAGAGATTCTTAGGCGAATTGATTAACTCTAAAGAACCAGATTCAAGGGAGTTTGCCACAATAGCTTTAACAACCGAGTTAGCTCGCCAGCAGGTTTGGGCAGTAAGAACTCATTCAGTCAAAGCACATAAGGATGCAATCTCTGTAATCGAACGGCTTCGAAAATGAGCGACAAAATATTAGTTAAAGGTATCTCCGCTAAGGGGTTTCATGGTGTACTTAAAAGTGAACAGATTAAAGGTCAAAAATTTATTATTGATATTGAATTGAGTTTAGTTCTTAAAAATTTGCGAGATGATCTTAATAAAACAGTTAACTATGCAGAGGTTACTGAAATAGTTGTAAAACACATAACAGGAAAACCTGTTCTTCTTATTGAAACTCTTGCAGAAAATATTGCCAACGAAGTATTAAGTCAATATAAGAAAGTAAATAATGTTTTAGTTACTGTACATAAACCTAAAGCGCCTATTAAATTCAAATTTAAAGATGTGCAGGTTCAAATAGAAGTCAAAAGATGAAGGCCGTAATTGCTTTAGGTTCAAATATTGAAAATAGAAAGCTCAATTTAGATATTGCCATAACGCATCTTGAAAAGTTAATATCTAACCTTGTTACATCTAAGTACATTGAAACTAAGGCTGTTGGTGGGCCAATCCAGGCAGATTATTTAAATGCAGTTGCATTTGGTGAGTCAGAATTAGAAGCTGAAGAACTTTTAAAAAGGTTACTTGAAATAGAAAATACGATGGGCAGGGTCAGAATAGAGAAATGGGGGCCGAGATTAATTGATTTAGATTTAATAGTTTTTGGGGATCAGATAATAGATTCAGGTATTTTAAAGCTGCCACATCCACTTGCCCACACAAGAGAGTTTGTGATTGGTCCTTGGCTTTCCATAGATCCAAACGGTTTTATTCCAGGTATTGGGGAGATTAAAACAGTTTTGGCATCTTTAACTCAAAAGAGTTAAACTTAATATCTAGCCCGGTACCCGGAAAGGACTGGAGCAATGATAGAAATTCATAAATCCGCTGCAGATTTCGCACGCCAAAAATACGATGTATTGGTACCAACTATGGGTGCTCTTCATGCAGGACATGAGTCATTAATTAAAATCGGTAAATCTTCAGGGAAAAAAGTCTTAGTTAGTATTTTTATTAATCCGCTTCAATTCGAAAATAAAAATGATCTTGAGAATTACCCCAAATCAGTTGAAAAGGATTTAGCGTTGGCTGAATCTGCAGGTGCTGATGGAATTTTTATTCCAAGCAAAGAGGAAATTTATCCAGGAAAGGTAGATGAAGTTTCAGCCGGTGAGTTAGGTGAAATTTACGAAGGGAAATCTAGACCTAGTCATTTTAATGGGGTACTAACTGTAGTTAAAAGACTTTTTGAAATATCTAGCCCCCGTATGGCAGTTTTTGGTGAAAAGGATTTCCAGCAACTATTTTTGATTAAAAAAATGGTTAAAGAATATGGTTTACCGATTGAAATATCAGCAGCTCCTACTATCAGAGATGAATTTGGACTTGCTCTTTCCTCGCGGAATATGTTTCTAGATATCGACCAAAAGAAAAGTGCACAAGTACTTTTTCGAACGTTACAAAAGTCTAGTATCGATGAAATGAAGCAAGAGATTAAAAATGAACCTAACTTTAAGTTAGATTATTTAGAGATTATTAATGAGGAGTCCTTTTTAAAAGCAGATAAAAGCACTCGATATAAGCGTGGAATCATTGCTGGCTGGATTAATCAAGTTAGATTAATCGATAATATGCAGGTGAGTTTTACATCATGAGATTATTAACGGGTAAACCTGGCTGGAGTACCAGTGCAGATGTTGTTGTAATTGGATCTGGTGTAGCTGGTTTAACAACTGCTCTTAATCTTCGGTCACATGACTTATCAGTTTTACTTGTCACCAAAGCCACAATTGATGAAGGCTCAACAAAGTGGGCACAAGGTGGAATTGCTGCTGCGCTAGGACCTGGGGATACACCAGGCCAACACAAAAAAGACACATTAATTGCCGGTGCTGGTTTGTGTGACATCAAAGCTGTTGATGTCTTAGTTTCAGAAGGCCCAGAAGCAGTAAGAAAACTAATTGCACAAGGTGCTGTGTTTGATAAATCTGCAACCGGTGAGATTGCACTAACTCGTGAGGGTGGACATTTAAGAGATCGAATTCTTCATGCTGGTGGTGATGCAACTGGAGCTGAAGTATCAAGAGCTCTACTGGCTGCAGTAAAAGATGACAAAGGTATTGAGATCATCGAACATGCCCTTGCAATAGATGCACTAAAAAGTAAAACTGGCCGAGTTTGCGGCGTAGTTCTGCATGTAATTGGCGCAGGAAGTAGAGATGGTGTTGGAATGGCTTTAGCTAAAGCTGTAGTAATTGCAACTGGTGGATTAGGACAAGTTTATTCACAAACCACAAACCCTTCAGTTTCAACTGGTGATGGTGTTGCTTTGGCCTTACGCGCAGGAGCTAAGGTTGCAGATGTTGAGTTCATACAATTCCACCCAACTGTTTTATGGCGAGATTTGGCGAACAGGGGTCAACAACCATTGATCAGTGAAGCAGTTCGTGGTGAAGGGGCTATTTTGTTAAATCATAAGAATGAGCAATTTATGATTGGTAAGCACCCACAAGCAGACCTTGCTCCCAGAGATATTGTTTCTAAAGAAATTTTTAATCAAATGCAAGAAAGTGGTCAACCTTTTGTATGGCTAGATGCAACTAAAGTAAAAGATTTTAAAAATAGATTCCCAACAATCTATGCCTCATGTCTAGCAAATGGGATTGACCCAACTACTGAAAAAATACCTGTCGCACCCGCTTCTCATTATGCTTCAGGCGGCGTCAGAGTTGATTTAGATGGGCAATCTTCGGTAGCTGGGCTATATGTTTGTGGAGAGTCAGCATGTACAGGTGCACATGGTGCAAACCGGCTTGCCTCAAATTCATTACTAGAAGGATTAGTTTTTGGCGCCAGAATTGCTGCTGCATTAGCCAAGAATTTACCAAATCAAGAAGATCCAATTGAAGATAATAGAACTAATCTGCTTGACCCTAAAATTGTTTTAACGTTACAAATTTCAATGAGTGAAGGCGCTGGCGTAATGCGTAATGAAGCTTCTTTACGTAAGACAATGCAAACTTTAAGTGAGTTATCAAAACTAACAAGCGAGCAACCAGAAATACAATCTTGGGAGGCTTCAAACCTTCATTTACTTGCCACAGCGATAGTGAATTCTGCGCTTACCAGAAAAGAGTCTCGCGGTTCACATTGGCGAAGTGATTACCCTAATATTTCAGATGAATGGTTATGTCGAATTACTGGTGAACTAGATTCAAATGGAAAATGGAAGACAGAATTGGAGCCAGTTAAATGAATCAATTAAGAGATAATTTAAAATTGATTGGGTTGTCACCAAATCATATTTTCCAACAAGTAAAAGATGCAATTGCTGAAGATTTAGCAGGAGGTGAGGATGTAACCTCAAATGCGACTATTTCAGATTCACAAGTATCTACAGCCGACTTTATATCTAAAGCTGATGGAGTTGTCAGTGGCCTACATGTTGCAGCAGCTGTTTTAGAGTATTGCGGAGTTAATAATTATGAAGTTTTAGTCGATGAAGGTATGCAAGTTAAATCTGGGAAAGTATTGATTACAGCTCAAGGCAATACAAAAAAATTACTTCTAGCCGAGAGAACTGCACTTAACTTTCTCTCACATTTAAGTGGTATTTCAACTTTAACAAATAAGTGGGTAATTCAGACAGCTGGGACTAAATGCAAAATTAGAGATACTAGAAAAACTACCCCCGGACTTAGGCAGCTAGAAAAGTTTGCGGTAAAAATGGGTGGTGGAGAGAATCACCGACTTTCACTATCTCACTCAGTATTACTTAAGGATAATCACATTATTGCTGCTGGTGGTATTGCGAAGGCATTTAAATTAATCAAAGAAAAATACCCAACTAAAGAGTTAGAGATAGAGGTTGACAACTTAGATCAGTTAGCTGAAGTTATTTTACTTCAGCCAAATTTGGTTTTACTAGACAACATGAGTGTAGATGAGTGCCAAAAAGCAGTTGAAATAGTAAAAGGTAAATTTCAGTTAGAAGCTTCAGGAGGTCTAACTTTAGAAAATGCTAAGGCCTATGCGCAGACTGGGGTTGATTACTTAGCTGTTGGTGCATTAACTCACTCAGCTCCAGTTTTTGACATCGGACTAGATTTTAGAAAGGGAAAATAATGTTACTTGCAATAGATGTAGGAAATACCAACACAGTACTGGGAGTTTTTAACGGCGATATTTTAGAGCACTCATGGCGAGTTAAAACAGACCCAAGGGATACAGCAGATGAGTTATGGCTGCAATACAGTTCATTGGTAGAAGGCTTTGATATTACAGGTATTGCAATTTGTTCAACAGTTCCTGCGGTATTACGTGAGGTAAGAAAACTAGTAAATGATCATTACTCTGATTTAAAAAGTGTGATTATTGAACCTGGCGTAAAGACCGGCGTACCTTTATTAGTTGATAATCCGAAAGAGATTGGTGCAGATCGAATAGTTAATACCTTAGCCGCATCTACTTTATATGGAAAAGATGGACCAGCTATTGTGGTTGATTTTGGCACCTCAACAAATTTAGATGTTGTCTCTCCCAAGGGTGAATTTTTAGGAGGAGCTTTAGCGCCAGGGATAGAAATTTCTGTTGAAGCTCTTGCCGCTAGAGCAGCTCAGTTAAGAAAAGTAGAATTAATTAAGCCAAAATCAGTAATTGGTAAAAATACCGTAGAAGCGCTGCAATCTGGAACTATTTTTGGCTTTGCTGGCCAAGTAGATGGCTTGGTTAATCGAATTATTGATGAACTTGAAGAGCTATATCCAAATTCAGGTGATGTATCGGTGATTGCAACTGGTGGACTTGCACCACTAGTGCTGGGTATTAGCGAAAGTATTGAATTTCATGAGCCAGATCTAACACTTATTGGATTGCGCTTAGTACATGAGCGTAATTAATTCATAACAGCAGCCAGCAGCGATAGGATTTAACACATTATGGCTGATGAGGATGATCTACCGGAGCAATTGAGAATTCGGCGAGAAAAACGTGCCGCAATTTTAAAGCGCGGCGCTGAGCCATATCCAGTTGCTGTTCCGAGGACATCATCACTTTCAGAAATCAGATCAAAGCATAAAGATTTACCAATTGATGTTTCAACCGGAATTATTGAATCGGTAACAGGGCGAGTAATTTTTAAGCGAGATACTGGAAAATTATGTTTTGCAAATTTGCGAGAAGGTGATGGCACTGAGCTGCAAGCCATGTTTTCATTAGATAAAATCGGCGAAGACCAATTAGAAATATGGAAAACAGAGATTGATTTAGGTGACATAGTTTCTGTAACTGGTGAGGTTATTACTTCAAAAAGAGGCGAATTATCAATCTTGGCAAACTCATTCTCATTAGCTGCAAAATCACTTAGACCACTGCCAGTAGAGCACAAGCCACTCTCTGAAGAAAGTCGCGTTCGTATGCGATATGTAGATTTAATTGTTCGACCTGAAGCTAGAAGTAATGCCCGCCTGAGACCTGCAGTTATGCGCTCACTTCGCAATACATTTAACACACGAAATTTTTTAGAGGTTGAAACTCCAATGTTGCAAGTAATGCATGGGGGTGCAGCCGCTAGGCCATTTAAAACTTTTAGTAACGCTTATGAGATGGATCTGTTTTTAAGGATTGCTCCAGAGTTATATTTAAAAAGATGTGTAGTTGGTGGTCTGGAAAAAGTATATGAAATAAATAGGAATTTTCGTAATGAAGGAGCCGACTCATCCCATTCACCTGAATTTGCAATGATTGAATCTTATGAAGCATATGGTGACTGGAATAGTATGGCTGATTTAACTCAATCATTAGTACAGCAAGCGGCTAAGGATGTTTTTGGCTCACATACTGCAAAACATTTTGATGGTCGAGAGATTGATCTAGGTGGAAAGTGGAATGAAATTTCGTTATTTGATGCCATCTCAGAAGGTGTTGGCCAAGAGGTAACAGCACTAACTAGTCATGAAGAGCTAAAGAAAATTGCTACAAAACTTGGTATAAAAATAGATCCTAAGTGGATTACTGGAAAGTTAGCCGAAGAGATTTTTGAGCATGTAGCTAAAGATAAATTAATTAAGCCAACATTTGTTAAGGGATTTCCGATTGATACCTCACCGCTAGTAAGAGTCCATCGTGAAGTAGCAGGAGTTGCTGAAAAGTGGGATTTATATGTTGAAGGCTTTGAGTTAGCAACTGGTTACTCAGAGTTAGTTGACCCAGTAATTCAGCGCGAGCGGTTAGTTGAACAATCTAAACTAGGAGCCAGTGGTGACTTAGAAGCTATGGGACTTGATGAAGATTTTCTGAAAGCTATGGAGTATGGCATGCCACCTATGGGTGGAATGGGAATGGGTGTCGATAGATTGTTAATGGCATTAACTGGTTTGGGTATTAGGGAAACTATTTTATTTCCATTGGTTAAACCAATAAGTGGTGATGAGTAAATGTCTACTTTAATAAGACCTGCAAAAACTTCAGATATTAAGATAATTAGAGAAATTGTCTCTCACTATATTGGCGAACGCAGGTTGCTTGCAAAAGAAACAGTTACCCTCTATGAAACTGTTCAAGAATTTTCAGTCGCAGAGGTGGATGGGGAAGTAGTTGGTTGCGGTGCACTACATGTTTTGTGGGAAGATCTAGCTGAGGTTAGAACTGTTGCAGTTAAGCAAGATTTTCATGGCCAAGGCATCGGACATCAATTACTAGAGAACATAATTGAAAGAGCAAAAATAGTTGGCGTTAAGCGAGTATTTTGCTTAACTTTTGAAACAAAATTTTTTGGCTCACATGGTTTTAATGAAATCAAAGGCACACCGGTTGAACCAGATGTTTATGCACAGTTATTGCGTTCTTATGATGATGGAATTGCAGAGTTTTTGGAGCTAGAAAGTGTTAAACCCAACACTCTTGGGAATACCCGAATGCTTAAAATTCTCTAAATTTTGGGCATAAACAGGCTGGATGTATTGTTATACAGCGGTAAGTAGCCCAATATAGGTAGGTTATTCACAGCCAAATCTATGTGCGTAAGGTCCTACCTAACCATTAGGCTATTTCATATAAAGAAAGGTGTCATCGATGTTTGAGCGGTTTACCGATCGTGCTCGTCGCGTTGTTGTTTTAGCGCAAGAAGAAGCACGCATGCTCAATCACAATTACATTGGCACCGAACATATTCTTTTGGGTTTAATCCATGAAGGTGAAGGCGTTGCGGCTAAAGGGCTTGAGTCTTTAGGAATTTCATTAGAGGCAGTTCGTTCCCAAGTTGAAGAAATAATTGGCCAAGGACAACAGGCACCATCAGGGCATATTCCGTTTACCCCTAGAGCTAAAAAAGTTTTAGAGCTTTCACTGCGCGAAGCGCTGCAATTAGGACACAACTACATTGGCACCGAACATATTCTTTTAGGATTAATCAGAGAAGGTGAAGGCGTTGCCGCTCAAGTTTTAGTAAAGCTTGGTGCTGACTTATCTCGCGTTCGCCAACAAGTAATTCAATTGCTATCTGGTTACCAAGGCAAGGAAGCGGTTGCTGCTGGCGGCCCAGCTGAAGGGCAGCCTTCTACATCTTTGGTTTTGGATCAGTTTGGTAGAAACCTGACACAAGCAGCTCGTGAAGGAAAATTAGATCCAGTAATTGGGCGCGAAAAAGAAATCGAACGCGTAATGCAAATTTTGTCCCGCAGAACAAAAAATAACCCAGTGCTAATTGGTGAGCCTGGCGTTGGTAAAACTGCAGTTGTTGAAGGCTTAGCACAAGCAATTGTTAAGGGCGATATCCCAGAGACTTTAAAAGATAAACAACTTTATTCTCTAGATTTAGGAGCTTTAGTTGCTGGCTCTCGTTATCGCGGTGATTTTGAAGAGAGATTAAAGAAAGTATTAAAAGAGATTAGAACTCGTGGCGATATCATTTTGTTTATTGATGAAATTCATACCTTAGTCGGAGCTGGCGCAGCTGAAGGTGCAATTGATGCAGCATCTATTTTGAAGCCAATGTTGGCTCGGGGTGAGTTACAGACTATTGGTGCCACCACACTTGATGAGTATCGTAAACATTTAGAAAAAGATGCAGCGCTTGAGCGACGTTTCCAACCTATTCAAGTTTCTGAGCCAACAGTTGCACACACAATTGAAATTCTAAAAGGACTTCGCGATCGCTATGAAAGCCACCATAAAGTTTCAATTTCAGATGGTGCTTTAGTATCTGCAGCTACGTTGGCTGATCGTTATGTTTCAGATCGCCACCTGCCGGATAAAGCAATTGATTTAATTGATGAGGCTGGTTCACGTCTTCGAATCCGAAGAATGACAGTTCCGCCTGAAATTCGGGAGTACGATGACAAAATTGCCTCAGCCCGTAAGGAAAAAGAGTCTGCAATTGATAGCCAAGATTTTGAGAAGGCAGCTTCTTTGCGCGATAAAGAAAAGAACTTAATTACTGAAAAAGCTGAGCGCGAGAAAAATTGGAAAGCTGGCGATCTTGATGTTGTTGCTGAAGTTGATGAAGAATTAATTGCTGAAGTACTTTCAACTGCAACTGGAATTCCAGTCTTTAAATTAACTGAGGCTGAGACTGCTCGCTTACTTCGCATGGAAGAAGAGTTACATCGCCGCGTAATTGGTCAAGACCAAGCAATTAAAGCTTTATCTCAAGCAATTCGCCGAACACGAGCAGGCCTTAAAGATCCTAAGCGTCCTGGTGGTTCATTTATATTTGCCGGTCCATCTGGAGTTGGTAAGACAGAGCTTTCAAGAACGCTTGCTCAATTCTTGTTTGGTGATGCCGATGCATTGATTCAACTTGATATGTCTGAGTACTCTGAAAAACATACCGCCTCTAGATTATTTGGTGCTCCTCCTGGCTATGTTGGTTATGACGATGGCGGGCAGCTAACTGAGAAAGTACGTCGACGTCCATTCTCTGTTGTGTTATTTGATGAAATTGAAAAAGCACACCCAGATATTTTCAACTCATTACTACAAGTACTAGAAGATGGTCGATTAACAGACTCACAAGGTCGCGTGGTTGATTTCAAGAACACCATAATCATTATGACAACAAACCTTGGAACCAGGGATATTTCTAAATCACTCTCACTTGGATTTGCTAACATGGCCGATGCGCAGGGAAGTTACGAGCGCATGAAAGCAAAGGTAGGGGATGAGTTAAAAACCCACTTCCGTCCAGAATTTTTAAACCGTATTGATGACATTGTTGTCTTCCATCAGTTAACTGAAAAGGAAATTGTTCAAATTGTTGACCTTATGGTTGCTCATTTAGATGAGCGCCTGCGCAATAAGGATATGGGAATTGAGCTAACCCCAGCGGCAAAAACTTTGCTAGCAAAGCGTGGTTATGATCCTGCACTAGGTGCCCGTCCACTTCGCCGAACAATTCAGCGCGAACTAGAGGATGTACTATCTGAAAAGATGCTATTTGGTGATTTAAAAGCTGGTGAAATAATTTTGGTAGATGTGTCAGATGATACTGATGCAGCAACATTTACCTTTAAAGGTGCTGCAAAATCTACAATGCCAGACACACCTGGGGATTTAGCAGAAGCAACTAATTAATTTTTACTTTACTTATTGCCTGTTCAACCCTAGCTGCCTCCAAGATTTCCATACCAGTAATTTTTAAATCACTTCCCATTGGAACGATGGCTCGTTTAAATCCTAATCTGGCAGCTTCTTGAACTCGCTGGGTAATGCCAGTTACTTTTCTAATTTCTCCCGCTAATCCAACTTCACCAATTGCAACTAAATCAGCAGGTAGGGCTAAACCTTTAGCTGCAGATGCAACCGAAAGCGCGACTGCCAGATCAGCCGATGGTTCATTTATTTTCATACCACCAACTGTGGCAACATAAACATCTCGACCAGAAATTTTTATACCAGCTCTTAGCTCAAGAACTGCCAGTGTCATTGCAGTCCGTGAGTTATCTAATCCACTAGTTACTCGCCTGGAGTTTCCCCAATCTCTACCATCTGGGTTAGCAACACTCACTAGCGATTGAATTTCAGCTAACAATGCTCGCCTTCCCTCTAGCGCCACAGTTACACAAGTTCCTGGTACTGGATCTGTATGGCGAGAGGTAAATAAACCAGTTGGATCTGGCAGTCCAACAATTCCGGAATCATTTAAATCAAAACAACCAACTTCATCAGATGCACCAAACCTATTTTTAATAGCTCTGATTAATCTAAGCCTTGAATGGCGCTCTCCTTCAAAATTAAGCACTACATCTACCAAATGCTCAAGCAAGCGAGGCCCAGCAATAGATCCATCTTTAGTTACATGCCCAACTAGCACTAGAGTGATAGATCGTTCTTTTGCTATTCGAATTAAAGCTGCTGCAATTTCCCGCACCTGGGTAACACCACCTGGGGCACCATCAACTGTTGAGCTTGAAATTGTTTGGATTGAATCAATAACTAATAGCTCTGGTTTAACTGAATCAATATGAGCGATAACAGCGCCTAAATCTGATTCAGCTGCCAGCCATAAATTTTTATCAATTGCATTAAGCCGCTCTGCTCGCAGTCGTACTTGTGAGGCAGACTCTTCGCCACTTATATATAATGAAAGAATTCCTTGCTTTGCAGTCTCAGCTGCAACAGTTAGCAATAAGGTTGATTTTCCTACTCCAGGTTCACCAGCAAGCAATATCGCAGCTCCAGGAACTAAACCACCACCTAAAACTCTATCTAACTCACCAACACCACTTGATCTAGCTTTTGCACTTGCTAAATCAACATCACCTATTGGCCTAGCGGCCGTTGTTACATTTCCTGCAACTAGTGAAAGTTTTTTGGGTGCAGATATTTCTTCAACTGTTCCCCAGGCTTGGCACTCACCACATCTACCAACCCATTTTGTAGCGCTCCAGCCGCACTCAACACATCTAAAGGGATCTTTTGCTGGAGCTTTTGCCATGGTAATAATCTAATGGCTGGCACTGACTATCGCTGTTCTTGCACAGCCTTTGTCGCTGGGTGTATTACAAATAGTGGCAATTCGCGCTTTTTTTGCGCTTTTTTAGTAGCTGCAATTGCAGCCATTCGAGCGTCACACAATTTTTCTAGTTCAGAGTATGCAGATTTGCCCATCATCGCAACTAATTCAACCTTGCTTGATTGGTAAACCGGAATTTTTCCAATGTGAGCCTCTGAGTTACTTGTGCAGTACCAATCTAAATCTTCCCCACCCTCACCCCAAGCTAATCTTTCATACTCACTAATTACTACAACTGTAAATTTCTTATCACCAATTTCTTTTACTTCCCAATATCTACGTAGTGGCAGTTGCCAACAAATATCAGGCTTAGTATCTACTGGGTGAGAGCCTTCCTTGTTAGCTAAATGATGTAATGCACATCCAAACCGTCCGGTAAAACCAGGAGCTTCATACCCGACTCGATTTAGAAAAATACACGAGCCATCAATTTTTTTAGTCTTACGATCTTTATCCAACCCGATTTCACTGATGTTTAATTTTTTATTTGATTTTGAATGGGCCTGATCATAAAATTGCCATTCAGATTTAGTTAATTTTTTAGCAGCCTTTAAAACTCGCTCTTCATCCTCTTTCCCTGTGTAATAGGCGCCATCCGAACAACACCCATCATTTGGTTTATCAGCATCAATCCCACAACAGCCATTTCCATAAATACATTGCCAATAAGAGGTTAACCAGGTTAAGTCACACTTAAAAAATTCCTCAGAATTATCTGGGTTTACAAATTCGACCCAATCACGCGCGAAATTTGAGGGGAATTCGTTCTTAGATAATTTCGAATTGGACTTCTTGGTAGATTTCATAGAGTCGCAGTTTAGGCTCAAGCAAGAGTAAAGACTAATTGGGTAGGCTTTAAGTATGAATCTGGCCGCTAATGAAAAGAGTATTGGCTTCATTGGTGCAGGCATTATGGGTGCCTCCTTGATCAGGGGATTATTAAATTCTTCAATCAAGGCAAACCAAATATATATAAGTGAAAAAAACCTGGAGCGAGCTACTGAGGTTACAAGCCAGTTTAGTGTTGAGAATTTGAGCTTAAGTCAGATAACTCAAAAGTGTGAAGTTATATTTCTTTCGGTTAAGCCTCAAGACTTAGAAAATGTACTTAAAGAGATTAGTGGCAGCTTAAAAAATGATGCATTGTTGATTTCAATTGCTGCTGGTAAAACAAGTAATTTTATTGAGGGCCTACTTAAATCAAAAAATCCTGTTGTCAGAGTAATGCCTAATACTCCTGCCCAAATTGGCAAAGGTGTGTCGGTAATTTCGGCTGGAACCTTTGCTACTAAAGCCGATTTAGATTTAACAAAAGAATTGCTTTCTAGCACTGGTTTGGTGATCGAAGTAGAAGAGTCACAACAAGATGCAGTTACAGCAGTAAGTGGTTCAGGACCTGCATACTTTTTTAGTTTTGTAGAGTCAATGATCAAATCTGGCGTCAAACTCGGCTTAAGTGAAGAAATTGCTACAAAGCTTGCAATTGGCACAATTGTTGGCTCCGCAGCGATGCTACAGGAAAGCGGAATTGACGCAGCAACTTTAAGAAAAAATGTAACTAGTCCAAATGGAACCACAGCTGCAGCTCTAGAAGTGTTCTCAAAGAAAAAGCTAGATGACATTATTAATGAAGCGATGACAGCTGCTAAAAAGAGGTCGCAGGAGTTGGCTTGAAAAAAGTTTTATCTCTATCCTTAATTTTATTATTGATTTTTCCAAATACTGCATCCGCAGTTTCAATAAAAAGTGCTAAAACATTATTTGAGCTTCCATATTTAGCTAATGATCAAGTTAGAGATGTTTTGCTAAAAAATAACAATATTTTCTTAACTGGAACTACAGAATCAATTAATTCCATCTGGATACCCGGGCAACTAAATGGATCAAGTGATGGATTTGTAACAAGTTATTCTACAAGTGGAGTTCAAAACTGGAGTCTAAGGCTAGGTTCTGAGGGTAATGAAATCGCGACAGCTTTAACTGCTGATCAAGATGGCAGTATTTGGGTTGTTGGAGCAAGTAATACTTATTTATCTCAAGTAACACCGATAAATCCGCCTAATATTTTAAATCCAGATAATGTCCCAATTACGCCAGCACCTCAAACACCTACGCCTATTAATAAAATTAGAATATGGCAGATTAGTAGCGCTGGAGTAATAATCAACAGCTTTGAATACAGTACAGATGCCGTTGTGCTACCCAATAACATATTTGTATCTAATGACAATTTAGTAGTCTTTGGAAATATTTACGAAAAATCTTTAACCAAAGGTTTTTATATTTCATCATCTAAAACTGGGGTTTTCTCTGGAATTATAAAAATAGGTAAAAAATTCACGCAAATAAATTCTGCCATAATCAATAAAGATTCTAGTTTTACGGCTGTAGGCAGTAGCAGTGATAAAATCTTAAAAACTAAACCAATTAGTAAAGCGGATGCGATAACTTTACGAATCTCAGATTTAGGATTAGTGCAGCAAGTTGCAAGGGCAACATTAAAGAGTACAAGCAGGAGTTGGGACTCGATAGGCTCTGGGTTATTTCAAGGTGGGAGAGTTAACTATTCAAATAGGTCAGAGGCAGCAATTACTAAATTTTCAGCATTAAGTAAACCAGTATGGAATGTTCGTTATTTAAGTAAATCATCGACATTAGTAGCAGCAGGTAAAAACTCTTGGGCCTCATTTGTTTCTACCGGTGCGATAAAAGGAATTCCTAAGTGGAAACCTAAAGTTGCAACTCCGGTGGTTTTAGAGTTTGGGAAAAAGGGAAAGATAATTTCTTCCTATACTTTATCTGCCCCAGCGGTGGCTATCGATATAAATTCAGAAATCGGGACAGTTTTGATAACCGACTCGGGTAAAAGTTTTGGTTTAGTATTGATTAACCAGTAAACTTATCTCATCAGGTAAAAACTTTAAGGAGCAAAATGGGTTCAGTAATTAAGAAGCGTCGCAAGCGCATGGCAAAAAAGAAACATAAAAAACTACTTAAGAAAACTAGAATTCAACGACGTAACGCAAAATAGTGTTTAAGATTTAAACAAAGTAAGTTTTCCAGATACGCCAGCAATGGCGTATCTGATTTTATTTACATTTATCCACTCACTTTTTCCACCTTTTTGTATGCTTCCTTTTGAAATCAAAGTGGTCAAGTTATTTGATTTATTTAAAGCACAAAGTCTTAGCTCGCAACTAAATAAAATAGATTTTGAGTCTATCGAAATAGGAGAGTTGGGAGTTCCATGAGAATTAGGCTGAACTGATTTGGGTGTTAATGAATCTAATTCTTGATACTTTAATGAATCAGGATTTGGGAATAATGCTCCACCAGCTGTAAACCAGCCAACCCCAACTCCTTTTGAAGAGTTGTAAACTGCAACATCATAACCCGCTGCATAAATTCGGTCATTTGGAAGATCTAAGTTTCTATATTCCCAGTCAAGTGAAGATGCACTACTTCTGGTAGCGTATCTAATTTCACCTCTAGTCACATTTTTTTCTGCATCAAAACCTTTTACTGAATCATAAATAAGATGTACTCGTTCTCCTTTTACAGATGCTCTTAAATGAAAACCAACATCTCCAGTTGTTCTATTCTCAGTATCTTTCTCACCATCCACAATTTCATATACCCATTCGTTACCTTGCTTAACTGCTCCTAGTAAAATTCCTTGCGATTCATCACGGTAAAAAACTTGAACGCCATCGCTAGTAACGGCGCACGCATTAGAAACCGATACATCTGAAGCTCCACGGACTCTAACTATTTCTTTGTAATCTTGAGCACGCTCACCATTTCCATCAACTATTTCATACTTCCATTTTTTCCCATCATATAAAGCGTATTTGAGATCTTTATTTGTTAAATCTGTATAAAAAATATGTAATAAATTTTTCTTATTTTCTCTAGATGTACACATCGAAACATAGCCAGAAACATTATTCTGGGTTCGGCCTGAATTTACGCCATTTCCATCAACTACCGAGATAATCCATTTATTATTGAAAGTGGCTAGTTTCAAATCACCATTTTTACTATCGGTGTATGCAATTACTGGTTTACCTGCAAATGTAGCTCGAGCTAAATATTTAGCATCTGCTTTCTTATCGATAATATTGCTTTTCCACGCAGCTTCTGGAATTACTTGATTGCTTTTTATTGCTACTGATGAACCACCACTATTTACTGCAGAAACTGAGAAAACATACTTACTGCCATTTTTCAGACCAGTCATAACTACTGGACTTTCAGTTGCGGTAGTGATTTCCCCAGTTTGTAAATTTTCAATAGAGTAATTATCTATTTGGGCAAACCTAAAATTTGGTGGCGGGTCAAATTTAATGATTGCACTTTTATCACTTACATATGCCTTTACATTTTGTGGTGAATCTGGGACACCAGTAACTTTTCCAGCGGGTGGCTTTTGTCTTAAATCTTCAAATATGCCCAGCGCAATAGAGCCAGGTAAATGAAATACTTCACCAGCATCTAAATTTGGTGTCATTACAGCATTTTCACCAGAGTTAGAAAAAGTCTTTTCATCTAAATGACTAACTGATGAGCCTCGTTCATAAATTGCTGGAGTATAGAGAAGTGGCTTCACGCCATTATTAGCCTTAACACCATTCGCGCCAGACCAATACAAAGTTGAAGTTATTGCTTTGCCAGTCTCAAGTGAGGGTGAGGGCATATCAACTAATCGCCTACCATCGGGAAGTTGAGCGTATGCATCAAATGGTGTCGGCTGCAGAATTCTTCCTTCACCACTTGCTTGGTCGTAATAACTACCAGACATAAATCCAAGTCCGTGTGCCATCTCATGCAGAATTACTGAGACGAGATCATAACTTCTAGGTGGACAATTTCCATCAATTCCGAAGTACCAATTGGCAGTTGATGCAATATCGATTTCTAACTCAACATCATTAAGATCTAAATCTCTACCAGCTAGTGCATTTGCTAGAGCAGATGTGTAATAAAGAGTTCTATCGGGTGCACCATTGAAGTTTGCGAACACATTCTTAGCACTTGCCGAGGCCAAAACAGAATTGTTAACTGGTTTGCTCCAAGTGATATTTACATTTATGGGAACGGATGAAACAAAGTTCTCAGACCAAATATCTATTGCAGCTTGCACTGCCTGTTTGGCTACATCTGGAACATTATTATAAATTGGTAGGAAATTACTTTTTTTCTCTAGACTAGCCGAAAAAACTCTTGGAACTGATGGCGTGAAATTCCCTGAGTCGGAAGCATAAAGTGAAACCCAACCAGCTGGTGCAACTTTTATCTCAAGGGATGAGGCATTTGATATTGGGAAAAGGCTAATTGAGAGCGCTATTACTATTGCGGCGAGAAAGGATTTAACGCGCATTAAGATAGATTAACATCCTAAGCTTATAATGAGCGATACTTTCTACCCCATAAAAAGTATCTAATCTGGGAGTTAGATGAAAAAAGTAACTATCTACTCAAGAACTGGCTGTCACTTGTGTGAGATTGCAGTAGATAAGGTTAAATCTGTCAAAAATGAGTTCAACTTCGACCTAGAAATAAAATTAATTGACGATTCACAGCAACTCGAAAAAGAGTATGGCGAGCAAGTTCCAGTAATCCTGATTGATAACAAAATTCATGACTATTGGCGGGTAGATTTCGATAGGTTTATAACAGCTATAAAATCTTAATTTTTATTTAAAATCTCATCAGCATCGATAATTCGATACGCATAACCTTGTTCGGCTAAGAATCTTTGGCGATTCTGTGCAAAATCTTGGTCAATAGTGTCTCGGGCGACAAGTGAGTAAAACCGTGCGCCTCTGCCATCTGCCTTTGGCCTAAGAATTCGACCAAGCCGCTGAGCTTCTTCTTGTCTTGATCCAAAGGTGCCAGATACTTGAATAGCAATTGTTGCTTCAGGTAAATCTATTGAAAAGTTAGCAACTTTTGATACTACTAAGCATTTAATTTCACCACTTCTAAACAGCGCAAATAAACGCTCACGCTCTTTTACTGGAGTCTGACCTTTAATAACTGGTACACCTAACTCTGCCGATAGCTGGTCTAATTGATCCAGGTATTGGCCAATTACTAAAACTTGGTCATTAGCATGTTGTTTAGCAAGAGCAATTGCAACATCTTTTTTGGTTTGGGAGGTTGCGCAAAATCTATATCGGTCTTCTTGCTCAGCAGTTGCATAATTAAGGCGTTCAGCATCGGTGAGTGTAATTCTTACCTCAACACAATCAGCTGGTGCGATGTAACCTTGAGCTTCAATCTCTTTCCAAGGAACATCAAATCTTTTTGGACCGATTAGCGAGAAAACTTCTCCCTCCATGCCATCTTCTCTAACTAAAGTGGCAGTCAGACCTAATCTACGGCGAGATTGAATATCAGCTGTAAATCTAAATATTGGCGCAGGAAGTAGGTGTACTTCATCATAAATTATTAATCCCCAATCAATCGCATCAAATAAATCTAGGTGGGCATAAACTCCTTTTTTGCGAGTGGTCATTACTTGGTAGGTGGCAATAGTTACTGGGCGAATCTCTTTTTTAGCACCGCTATATTCACCAATATCATCTGGGTTTAAATCGGTGCGCTTAATCAACTCTTCACGCCATTGTCTTGCCGCCACAGTATTTGTCACCAAAATTAAAGTAGTTGCCTTGGCATGTGCCATAGCGGCTGCACCAACTATAGTTTTGCCAGCTCCACATGGCAGTACAACTACACCAGAGCCACCATGCCAAAAACCTTCAGCCGCTAACTCTTGGTATTTTCTTATCTGCCAACCATCTTGCTTTAGTGAAATATCATGGTGCTCACCATCAACATAACCGGCAAAATCTTCTGCCGGCCAACCTAATTTAAGTAATGCTTGCTTTAAAAAACCGCGTTGGCCCGGGTGAACCACAATAGTCTCATTATCTAATTGTGATCCAAGCATCGGTGCTATTTTTTTGCCTCTAGTTACCTCTTTTAATACCGCTGGGTCATTAGAAACTAGGATTAATCCGTGAACTGGATGTGCTTCCAATCGCAATCGACCATATCGAGACATGGTCTCGGCTATATCAACTAGGAGTGAGTGCGGAACGGCATACCTAGAGTATTTAAGGAGCACATCAATTACTTGTTCTGCATCATGGCCAGCCGCTCTTGCATTCCATAAACCAAGTGGCGTTAGTCGATAGGTATGAATATGTTCTGGTGATTTTTCTAATTCAGCAAAGGATGCGATTGCTCTGCGGCACTCATCTGATAATACGTGATCAATATCTAGTAGCAGAGTTTTATCACTTTGGACAATTAATGGCCCATCACTCATTTCAGCAGCTCATTAATAAAGGCGGTGGTTAACTTAATTCTTAGCTCAACTGAAGATATTTTTATGGATTCATTTTTCGCATGGGCACCTATGCCTATCGCACCTAAACCATCTAATACCTTTGCTCCTGCTGCGGCTGCGATATTTCCATCGCTGGCACCACCAACACTTGCACAACCAATTGGGGGTAAGCCTAGGGCGCTAGCAACTTTTTCAAATTTTTCATAAAGTTCTTTGGTACTAGATTCTTCAAGTGGTTTTCGATTAATTCCACCACTAACTTCGACAGTTGCAATATCACTACTTAGTGATCTGATAGAGCTATCAATTCTGTTTAACTCATCTAAGGTAAAGGATCTAACATCAATATCTAATTTAGCTAGTGCGGGCACGGTATTGGTAGTAGTACCCGATTGCATAACTGTTGGCACTGCAGTTGTGCCAAATTTTGGATTCTCTAACGCAGCAATTTGCATAACAAGTTTAGCTAATTCGGTTGTGGCATTAATTCCCTTTTCAGGCTCTAAACCAGCATGCGATGCTTTGCCAGTAACTGTGATTTGATACATCGCAGTGCCTTTACGCCCAGTCTTCACCTTGCCATCTAAGGATGCTTCAAAAACTAAAACAGCTTGTGAGGCTTTAGCTAATTTAATAATTAAATCCTTTGAAGAGATACTTCCGGTTTCTTCATCAGTAGTAGCAACCAAGGCCACTTTGTCTTGGGCATTGCTTATGCCAGCAAGTGAGTAAAGAGCTTGGATAAAACCTGTTTTCATATCAAATACACCAGGGCCAGTTGCAATATCGCCATCAACCTGCCAAGTTGGCTGAAATGAAGCCTTCGGCCAAACGGTATCTAAGTGACAAAGCAATAAAATTTTTGGCTCTTTTGCACCCCACCAAAAGATCGGACGATTATTTTCGATTATTTTCTCAGCGCTAGTTGGCAAAACCTGATTAGAAATTTCAACCGCCAGATCTATAACTGCATGGCAGGCAGCTAAATCCTCAGTGGGGGATTCACACTCGACTAGACGTTGGATGTCTGAGATTGCACTCATAGGTCTAAGTCTGCCTTATTTTCAGAAATGGTGACGGTTGGCGCTACACCATTAATTCTAGGTATGCGAAACTGGGTAATTTCACCGGTAGTTTCATCGCGGGCGGTGAGGCTGCCTAAGGAAATCGAAATTGGTTCGATTATTCGGTTACTAACACCACCATTGTTATCGGCATAACTTATTACCAGGGTTTGCTGTGTTTCAATAAATTGATTTAGTAATGCAAGAGTTTCATTAGATGATGTGCCAGGCACTATTGGTTCAACTTTACGACTGCGCTCGCCAGCCCGAATTGTTTTAACAGCTGAAGTAATTACGCTTTCTTTTGGTGAAATGAACTCAGAAATAATTCTTGGAGGCTTTGGTCTTGATTTAGCTCTTCTCAGATTCGGCTGTGAAAGTAATACACCACTGGAATTCTCAGCTGCTGGTAAATAACCAAACTCCCGAAGTTCACTAATAACTTCATCTAATTCAAAGTCTGCAACTAATACTTGCGGTGCAATTCTTCTCAGTCGTAAGTGTTCACATTTTCTATCATGCATAATTTGTTGGATCAAGCCTTCATCTTCGCATCTAATGTAAGTATGGGCTGAACCGATTCTTAGTCTTCCATGTCGCTTAGCTACATCGGCTATCAGATATTCCAACGGCTGAGGCATTGGTGTCTTTGATATCTTTGTTAAAAATGTTTTTATCTGATCACCGGTCTTGCCATGATCCAACCCTCTTCTAATTGAAGCTTCACTAAATCTGTAAACAGTTGCTCCGCCGCGACTTTCAATATCGGCAATAGTTCCCATCTCGGCAGATAATTCAGGGGTTAAAGGACCCGGAGCAACAGCAGAGTTATCTGCTTGAATCAAAATATGGTCAACAGGTTTTGGTAGTGCTTTTTCTATACCAAGATCATCTTGAGCAATTAACAGATTTTTTCCAAATTCAGATATTGCCCCTTGTCCAGTTATTCCTAACCACTCTGCTTCTCTTAAACTCCATTCCACAAACTCAGCATTGAATCTCTGTGGATTCCACCATTTAACTATTTCACTTATAGATGCTAATTCTGGAGTAGTTTCAGAGTTATCTAATAATATTTTTAGAGTGGTACGTTTTATTAAAGATGCACCAGCTCGATCAAGCTCTGGACCAAGTGGTGCGATATTTTTATCACTTGTCTTACCAATTAACCCACTAACTCGAGAAGTATCTAGCCATAGAACTACTAATGAATACCAACGTTCCTCCTGCGGTTTTGAAAGCCAAATATCAAATGCCAAGGTCGGAAGCACTTGATCATCCGGATCAATAACAACTAATCCACTTAAGTAACATAACTCTGCGATAAATCCAACACAACTTTCCTCTACTCCTAGGTGTTCAGCAATTCGCTTCATATCTCTAACACCGATGCCACCCGTGCGCAGTGCAGTTGGTGTTTCATCAGATAGATTATGTAGAAACTCTTCACACCATCTTAAAATAGTTGAAATATTAGCTATTGCAGCCAGATCTATTTGCTTTTGAGTTATCTTCTTGCCAGAGAGCAAGTTTGGTTTTATATGTAACTCTTTGTGGACTTTATTCCCTCTTAGATTAATTGCATACTCTCTAGGAAGAGCAACAGTATTTGAGTCCAGAGCAATTAAAATATTATTATCCAGCAGCCAACCGATTGCAGTGCCTGGCTTTTTGATATTTGATATTTGCCCTCTAGGTGGTCCCCAAATTAGTTTTGATAATACTTCCGCCGAGGGTTTTGGAATATCCTTTAATTTATTTAAATCTACTTTCCCGCCCGATTCTGGCCCCAGCCCCACCGGTTCATCTCCAATTAATAATTTTAGATTTATTGGAGTTCGATAGTTATTACCCTCTTTATAAAGTAAACCTATTTGCCATAAGTAATCCAACGCAAATGTACTTTCTTCGCTAGTGATACTAACTAATTCAGATTTTTTAAAGGGTTCAGCTAAAACACAAGCAGCTTCAATAATTTGGTAATGCCATTGATTTAAAGAGTCTAATACTCTTACTAAAGAAGGAGTTGAAGTTGCTCTAGCAGCTAGTGAAGTGAAGTCATTTGGAACGGGTGTCACTAAATCAGGTCTAAATTTAAAGAGTGCGGCTAAATCTTCATCAGAACGTGCGCGAAGTTCATCGGCAAAAGTAATAGCAAGTTTTGACATAACTGGCCTACTTTACTCGGGTTTTGAGTGGGTTATTTACCTCTTAATCTTCGAGGCGATATCAGGGAGGCAAACGCTGCTAACCTGCCTGCAGTAGGACCAATTAACTTTTTTAACTTACGAGCTCTCCTAAAATCATATACCGGCCAATTGTCTCTATAGGCTCTAATTTCTAATAGCGTATCTGGATTTATCACTCTAGGGTTTCCAACCGCTTCAAGTAAGGGGATGTCATGGTGTGAATCTGAGTACGCATAACAATTTTTCAAATCAAAGCTTTCCGATTGGGATAATTCTTTAATAGCTACTGCTTTTTCCTTGCCATGCAAAAGATTTCCAATCATTTTTCCAGTGTAGATACCATCTTCAGTTTCAGCCTTTGTCCCTAAGGCCCCAGTAAAACCTAACCGCTTAGCCATCAAGTTAGCCATATCTAAAGGGGTTGCAGTGACTAACCAAACTTCTTCCCCTTTTGCAAGGTGCTCCTGAGCAATTTCTACCGTCCCTTGCCATATCGCAGGGGATACGTATTCTTCATAAATTTCCTGACCAATTTTTTCAATTTCGACAACATTGTGTCCTTTAATAAATTCACAGGCAGCATTTTGAAATCTAACTATTTCATCTTTATTTTCTTTTCCAGTAAGCCGATACCTTAAATTAGCTAGAACAAATGCTGAGATATCTTTCTTTGTAAAAAACCCTCTTTGATACATGCCTCTACCTAGAAAAAATAGGGTCGAGCCTTTTAATAGGGTGTTATCAACATCAAAAAACGCAACTCGCTTTTGTATGAGCGCCATATCACTACCCTAGCGAACCTACATTAATTCTTCTGCTTTATGCTTGGCTTATGGGGCAAACCATTCATTTTGTTAGACATGGTGAAGTCTACAATCCTGAAAAAATTCTATATGGACTTCAACCTGGTTGGCGGTTGAGTGATCGTGGTCTTGAAATGGCGCACGCTGTGGCCGAATGGTCAAAGACTTTAAATCTTGGCGCAATTCATTCATCGCCACTGCAGAGAGCGCAAGAAACTTCTGTACCAATAATTGCTAACCATGATCTCAAATTAACTACAGATTCAAATTTAATTGAAGCTCGTAATATTTTTGAAGGAAAGAAATTTGAATTAGGAAGTGGTGTATTACGTCATCCTAAATCTTGGCGCTACCTATGGAACCCGTGGCGACCATCCTGGGGTGAGCCATATTCAGAGTTAATAAATAGAATGCTTAAAGGCCTTTTTGCAGCAAGAGATGCCGCATCTGGCAAGGATGCAATTTGCGTATCACATCAATTACCAATTTGGATTTTAAGATCAGCAATTGAGGGCCGGCGATTACTGCATGACCCAAGAAAACGAGAATGCTCTCTTGCCTCGGTAACATCATTTGAGTTAAATACCGATGGGATGATTTCGTCAGTCTCTTATTCAGAACCAGCAAAACACCTATTACAAAAATAAGTATGAAACTTATAACACTTTTATTTACTGTATTGATTTTAACTGGATGTACAAGTAATAGTGGAACAACACTTCAAAATGAAAATGCATTCATCTCCGGTAATGGAATTTCACTATTTTTAGAAAAAAAGGATCGAAAAAGTGCTCCAAAGATTTCTGGTCCAACATTAGATTCTAAAATGTTAACTCTTGAATCAAACCGTGTGACCGTAATTAATGTTTGGGCGTCTTGGTGCGCCCCATGCAGAGCCGAAGCACCCGTTCTTCAGGATTTTTCAATTAGGTATCCCCAAGTTCAGTTTGCTGGCATTTTAACCAGAGACAGCATTTCTTCTGCCAAAGCTTTTTACGAGAATTTTAATTTAACTTACCCTACCTTTATAGATGATTCAATTTTGGTTGGTTTTAGGGGATCTTTAATTCCAAATGCAATTCCTACCACATTGATAATTGATAAAGATGGAAAGGTTGCAGTTCGAATAAGTGGTGAGGTTACTGTTGCAGGAATGAAGAAAATGCTAGAAAAGGTTTTGGCTGATGCGTGAGTTATTTATAAATATTGTATTTGATGGCAATTTACTTATAGCAATGGCTGTTGCGATTTTGGCTGGTCTAGTCTCTTTCTTTTCTCCTTGCGTAATTCCTTTAGTACCCGGGTATCTTTCATATGCCACCGGCATGACAGAGGTGAAAAGCAGAGGTCGAGTATTACTAGGCTCAGTACTTTTTGTAGCAGGGTTTACAGTTCTTTTTATTTCTTATGGATTATTTTTTGGCCAACTTGGCTCCTATATAATTGAAAATACTAGATTCTTATCGATAATTCTAGGATTTTTAACTATATGCCTGGGAGTGATTTTCTTATTCAGTGAAAAGTTTTATAGGAGTTACAAGCCAAACATTAAGACTAAAACAGGACTTTTGTTTGCCCCCTTTATTGGCTTTGCTTTTGGAATTGGTTGGACTCCTTGTATTGGGCCAACTTTAGCGGCTGTGCAAGTTTTAGCTTTTGAGAGTGCAACAGCACAACGAGGTGCAATACTTTCAGCGGCCTACTGCTTGGGATTAGGTTCACCTTTTATATTAATGGGACTTTTTTTAGATAAAGCTGAGCCATTCAGAAAATTTATGGCACGCAAAGGTCATATTGTTACCAAAGTAGGTGGTGGTCTACTAATTTTGATAGGCGTTTTACAAGTAAGTAATCTTTGGGATCAGTTAATGAATCTACTTAGAGATGTAATTTCAGGCTTTATTCCGGTTATTTAATGACTACCTTACTAGATAGCCGGTCCTTTTTAAGATGGTGTTGGCGTCAATTAACAAGCATGCGCACTGCCTTAATTTTATTACTCCTACTTGGTATAGCTGCAATACCTGGTTCACTATTTCCACAACGAACGCAAAATCCACTACAAGTAAAGCAGTACTTCATTGATAACCCATCACTGGCACCCTGGTTGGATCGCTTTAGTTTTTTTGAAGTTTATAGCTCACCATGGTTTAGTGCCGTGTATCTTCTTTTATTTATTTCACTTATTGGCTGCGTTTTACCTCGAAGTATTGAGCATGCAAAAGCAATTGGTGCAAAGCCACCATTAACTCCAAAATATTTAGATCGATTAGATCATTTCACTGAAATAAAAAAAATTGACTTAGATCTTGCCGAAAAGTATTTAAAACGCAAAGGATTCAGAATTAGGCGCGAAACAAACTCAATTTCTGCAGAAAAAGGCTATGCCCGCGAGAGTGGAAATTTACTATTTCATTTATCTTTAGTTTTAGTACTTATTGGGGTGGGTATTGGTTCACTTCTTGGAAGCCGAGGAGATGCAATATTAAATGTTGGGGACAGGTTTATTAATACTCCGACCTCCTACGACATATTAGGTTTTGGTAAATTTCAGGCTGAAGACTCATTATCTCCTTTTTCAATTACCGTTAAGGATTTTCAGGCACAATACGACTCTGTTACAAACGCTCCAATTGATTACACATTAACTGTTTCGACTGCTAATCCCGTTGGCTCGGCTGAAAATATAAAAATTATTAAAGTAAATAAACCACTTGCATATGGCAATACTAAGATTTATTTACAGGCAACCGGGTACTCGCCTATAGTTATTATTAAAGATAAACAAGGCAAAGTAGTTTTTGAAGGTCCAACACCATTTTTACCGCAGGACAGTAATCTTTCTTCAATTGGAGCAATAAAAGTTCCGGATATGGATCCGCAAATTGGTTTTGTTGGATCATTCCTGCCAACTGCTGATAGAGATCCGGTTCGAGGTGGATTTTCTTCTTACCCTGAAGTTTTGGACCCAAGATTGCTATTTTCAATCTGGAAGGGTGATCTTGGATTAGATTCAGGGGTTCCTCAGTCTGTTTACCGAATTGATACTTCAAAGTTAGAGCGAATTGGGCTGAAGGCACTGGTATTAAACGAAAGTTTTGATTTTGGTGAGGGGAGCATCACATTTACAGGATGGAATTCTTGGGTTAATTTACAAATAGTAAGTGATCCAGGAAAGATCTATGCATTAGTTGGTGCAATACTTGCCATCTCAGGATTACTGATTTCATTATTTACAAGACAGCGAAGAATTTGGGTAAAACAAGGAAGAAAAACTGAAATAGCTGGACTTTCAAAAAATGAGATTCCTGGGCTAGATGAAGAAATTAGAGACTTAGTTAAGGAGCTAACTGGTGAGCGATAGGTCTGCCGCACTTCTTTCCAATAACTTTATTTATGCTGCAATAGTTATTTATGCATTGGCTTTTCTTGCCCATGCGGTTGAAGTTGCCTGGTCAGTCAAAACTCCAGCGGTACTAGTTAAAAAAACTAAGTTAGATTTTTCTAAAACTGAACGGCTTGGTCGTTTGGGATCTGCCTTTATGGTTATTGGCACATTACTTTTATTGGCTGGAGTTATTTTTAGAGGCATATCTGCCGATCGTGTGCCCTGGGGCAACATGTATGAATTTTCAATAACTGGCGCATTAGTTTTTTCAATAGCTTATCTATATGCACTTAAAAAATATCAAATGCGTTGGTTGGGATTACCTGCTGCTATTGCAATTTTGTTGACACTTGGCACTGCAGTGACATTGCTATATCGGCCCAGTGCACCTTTAGTTCCAGCCCTGAAGTCACCATGGTTAGTAATCCATGTATCTGCAGCAATCATTTCTGGTGGAGTATTTTTATTAGCTAATTTTATCGCCGCAACTTATTTAATTTTAGATCGGTATGAACAAAAAGGTGCTCGTCCAATTTGGATGCAGAAATTTCCAACACTTGAAAGTTTGGACAACTTTTCTTATAGATTGATTGCATTAGTGTTTCCACTCTGGACTTTTTCGGTTATTGCAGGAGCAATTTGGGCAGAAGCGGCCTGGGGCAGGTACTGGGGTTGGGATCCAAAAGAAACATGGGCATTTATTACTTGGGTAGCTTATGCTGCATATTTGCACGCCAGAGTCACAATTGGTTGGCGTGGAAGAAAAGCAGCCTGGCTTTGTCTATTAGCAGGATCAACCTTTTTATTTAATTATGTTTATATAAATGTTTGGGGAACTGGTAAACACACCTACTCTGGCTTATAACTTTCTTAAAAAATCAGGGTTGTCATCAGGGGGAATTATTCTTCCCTTTCCACCTCTATTTTGACCTGGCTTTCTAGGTCTTCCAGCTATAAACCAAGCTATGTCACCAAAAATACCAGTGAAAACAATAATTAATAGCCAAGCCCACTTAGGAAATCTTCTAACTTTTTCTTGTGGGGTAATGGCACAATCAACAAGTGTATAAATATCAATTATTATAATTAATACAATTAGATATTTCAGCATGGTTATATTTTATACCAATTTTCAATTAAATAAATAGGGCGCCAGCCGTAATGGTGGATAAAAGCAGTTGTAAACTTGCCGTACGGGCTAAAACGGATACAAGTTCAACACCAATTACTTCAGAAAGTATCCTTTTAGATAGATTAAAAGTAATAGGAATACAAACTAATGTAGCTAATAATTTGATATCGATTATTGAAGAGACTACTAAAAGAACCTGAGAAATTGCCAATAATATGACATAAAACATACGTGTATTTTTATCACCCAAAAAGACTGCTAGGGTGTTTTTATTAACCATTTTATCCTTTGGTAGATCCCTTAGGTTGTTTAAGACTAATATTGAACAAGACAAACAGCCAACAGGAATAGATAGTAAGAATATTTGCCAATTAATTGTTGCACTTTGAACAAAGTAACTACCAATAGTTGCGACTAATCCAAAAAAAACAAAAACCGCTAACTCTCCAAAACCCAAATAACCATAGGGTTTTTTACCGCCCGTGTATCCCCAGGCTGCTAAAATCGAAATCGCACCAATAACAATTAACCACCTATTACTTAACATTGACAAGATTGATCCAGCAATTGCAGCTATAACAAAAGAGATAATTGCAGCATTTTTAACAGCACTAGCAGCTGCCAATCCAGATGCAACTAATCTTGTTGGACCTATTCTGTTTGAATCAGTTCCTCTGATCCCATCAGAGTAATCATTGGCATAATTAACTCCAACTTGTAAAGCGCAAGAGACGATTAAGGCTAACAAGGCTTTAAACCAATCAATATCATTAGCAAAGCTAGTGCCAATTATTACTGGCGAAACTGCAGCTGGCAGAGTCTTTACTCTTGCTCCCACAATCCACTTATTCAATTTTTTCTCCAAGCTCAAGTGCTAGTTTTGAAGCCGCAATTCTATCTGGTTTACCAATTGCTGTTGTTGGTATAAAACTAAATGCAAATATTTGTTTAGGCGTTAATAAAGATCCTAATTTGCTCTTTATTAACTCGAGCGAAATATTATCGCTGCTTCCTAAACATAGTTTTTCACCCCATTTATCATCAGGTAATGAAAAAACAATAATCTCACTATCAGGGTAGATTTTTTTAATCTCTGATTCAACAAATACTAGTGAGATATTTTCACCCCCTGAGATGATAATTTCATCTGTTCTACCAATTACCTTTAGTAGCCCATTATTTATCTCACCAATATCTGAAGAGGTAAACCAATCATTATCTGTAAATGGATTTATTTTGCCCTGATTATCTATATAACCGGTTGCCATCATTGGTCCAGTTAATTGAATTAAACCTTCACTAGATAATTTAAATTCAACACCTTCCAGGGGTTTTTGAGAATAAACACAGCCACCAGACATTTCAGTCATGCCATAAGTTGTAACTATTTTTACATGTTTAGTTTCGGCTTCTTTTTTAAGCTTAAGGTCTAAGTGGCTGCCACCTACCAGCACCGACTCTGCGGCATTTAAATGCTCCAGTAATTTTGGGTCTTTGTTAACCGCTTTATAGAGTTGTGTCGGAACTATTGATACAAAATCAGCATCTTGATATGAAGTTGTATTCCTATTATCAATAACGCGAGTTCCAAGAACGGTTGCTCGAATAATTACATTAAGCCCAGCAATATGAGTAGTTGGTAGAAGCAGTGACCAGGTATCTCCAATTCCAACACCCAGGAATTTATTACTTGCATTTGCCGATGAAATTAATGCAGATTTTGAAATTGCCACCAGCTTTGTCGATCCAGTAGACCCTGATGTATTTACAACCAAAGCAATATCTTGATCAATTTTGTCTATTGAAATTTCAGATGTAGATAAGGCTGGGCCCGTACCGTCGAGTGCTGATGCTAAGTTCTCTTGAAGTTGTGGGGTTGACCACTCAGCCTGAATAGGGATTAGTGAGCGCAGTTTTTTTTCCTCCATAATCACCGTAGGCTATCTCTATATAAATCCTATTTGAACCTTTGGAGAGTATCTTGAGTAAGCCAATAAAAAGACAGCCTGGGGAGCGTTCTATACCAAACTGGCAACTTGGAGTTGGTGGTGAGAAATTCACCGACATTAGATATCAAACCGCTGAGGGTATGGCAAAAATAACTATCAATCGCCCAGAGGTTAGAAATGCATTTAGACCACAAACTCTTTTTGAATTATCAGAAGCTTTTAATTTAGCACGTGATAATGACCAAGTAGGAGTAATCATTTTTACTGGCGAAGGTAGTGAAGCATTTTGTTCAGGTGGTGATATTAATGTTCGTGGTGATGATGGTTACCTTGGGGATGATGAATTAAGCAAAAAAGGAATTGGAAGATTAAATGTTTTAGATTTACAAGTTCAAATTCGCCGCACTCCTAAGCCTGTAATCGCAATGGTGGCTGGCTGGGCTATCGGTGGTGGTCATGTTCTTCATGTTGTCTGTGATTTAACAATTGCAGCAGATAATGCAAAGTTTGGGCAAACAGGACCGATGGTTGGTTCATTTGATGGCGGGTATGGCGCAGGATTATTGGCTGCACATGTTGGCCAAAAGAAGGCTAGAGAGATTTGGTTTCTATGTCGGCAATACGATGCAAAAGAAGCTCTTGAAATGGGATTAGTTAATACCGTCGTTCCTATAGCTGAGTTAGAAGCAGAGACTGTTTCTTGGGCAAGAGAGATGCTTCGCCACTCACCAATGGCACTTAGATTGCTAAAGGCAAGCCTTAATGCAGCCGATGATGGTTTAGCAGGTGTTCAGCAATTAGCCGGCGATGCCACACTGCTTTTTTATCTAACACAGGAAGGTCAAGAAGGACGTAACGCTTATCAAGAAAAACGTGAGCCAAACTTTAATAAATTTCCTAAACGACCTTAATTATGTTTCCGTATGCAATACACGTTGTTGGCTTACCTTTAAATGTAATTTTTCGTGAGGTTAAAACTCGAGAGATCGCTATATTTGAAGGGCCTAAGGGCTGGAGTGAGTTCTCTCCATTTCTTGAATATGGGGTTGAAGAATCTTCAATTTGGCTAAAAGCAGCGTTAGAGGGTGCTTGTGATGAAGCTCCCAAAAAAATTCGTGAAGATATTGAGATTAATGCAACAATTCCCCACACATCTATCAGTGAAGTTAAAAACATATTAGATAAATTTCCTGGTTGTAAAACAGTAAAAATTAAAATAGATAACTTTAGGCAAGACCAAGATTTATTGTTAGAGGTTTTAAGTATTGTTCCAGAAGCAAAAATTAGACTAGATATAAATGGTAAATGGGGTTTAACGGAAGCAATAAGTAATTTACTTGATTATGAAAAAGACTTTGGCGCAAATATTGACTATATAGAGCAACCTTGTAGTGATATTGATGATCTATATGAACTTCGCAAGAAAATTAATCTAAAAATTGCCGTTGATGAGTCAATTAGGAAGCATATAAATAATGATTTTTCTAAGCTTAAAGAGATTGCCGATGTAGCTGTAATAAAGTGGGCGCCAACAGGAGGAATCAAATCTGCTCTAGAAATTATCGAGAAGATAAATTTACCAGTGGTGGTTTCAAGTGCCTTAGACAGCAGCATAGGAATATCACATGGTCTAGCTTTAGCTCAATCAGTTCCTAATTTATATGGGCCATGCGGGTTGGGAACCGCTTCATTTTTTAAGTCAGATATAACTACAAATCCATTTGTAGTATTTGAGGGTAAATTAAAAAATAGAAAAATTGAGCCAGACCTATTGGACCAGTTCAAACCAAAACCAGAGCGCCAACTTTGGTGGCAGAATAGAATTGAGCAAATTTATCGAGAGGGCTTAATTTGATTAATTCAACCAAACTGGCTCGCTCATTAGTCAGGCAATTAATAGAATTGGGCGTAAGTGATTTTGTTGTTTCTCCTGGTTCTCGAAATGCACCATTATTAATCGCTCTCGGTGAAGCTGCTGATAAAAAACTAATTGATTTGCATGTAAAAATCGATGAACGAGGAGCTGCTTTCTTTGCTCTTGGTATCTCGAAAGCAAGTAATAATTATGTCGCTGTGATTTGTACAAGTGGAACAGCAGCAGCTAACTTCCTACCAGCAGCACTTGAATCAGTGCATGGCGGAAATCATTTACTAATTATCACCGCTGATAGACCAGAACGGCTAAGAAAAACGGGGGCAAATCAAACTACTAATCAAGTGGATTTATTTCAATTTATAAAAACACACGACATATCTAGTGATATCGAGATAAGAAATGTATTAATTGGCGGTCCTGTTCATCTAAATATCCAATTTGATGAACCACTTTTACCAGAAGGAACTGTTGATTGGTTAGCAGGATTAAAAATTAATCAATTAAAGATAAATAATAAAGTAGATAAAAAACTAGAAGTATCAACCGGCATTCTAGTAATTGGGCATGATCGTGGTGGATATTCAAAGCAGGAGATCAACACATTTATTTTAAAATTAAAATGGCCAGTAATAAGTGAAGACCCATTAACTTTTGAAAATTCAATTCCATTTGCCGCACTTTATCTATCAGATCCAAAAATTTCTGAGTATCTAAAGCCTGATACGGTAATTTCAATTGGCAGGACCACTTTATCTCGGAGTATTAATACATTTATAAATTCTATAAATTATAAAATAGTCATTGACCCAAGAGTAAAAGGCTTAGACTCAAACCGAAGCGCCGATCTAGTTTTAAGTGAATTGCCAAATGAGGTAGTAAGCCAAGATTGTAGTGAGGTTAAGTGGAAATCAATTTCTGCAATTACTGGTAACGAAGTTGAGAAAATAGATTGGTCTGAACAACAGGCCGTTACAACTATTTGTAATCAAATACCAGATGAATCTGCACTTTTTATTGGATCTTCTAGACCTATTCGAGATATTGAATCTTTCGCAAAGCCTAGAAGCGGAATCGAAGTCTTTGCTAATCGTGGGCTAGCTGGAATCGATGGAAATATCTCAACTATTTTTGGAATTTCAGAAAAGTTTAATAAAACTTTTGCAATTTTGGGGGACCTTTCACTACTTCATGATATTTCTGCACTTACCAATACACCTAAGTCAAATTTAAGAATTTTCGTGATAGATAATAATGGCGGAGGGATTTTTTCAACTCTTCCACAATCTAATGTAAATAACTTCGAAAAGTTGTTTGGTACACCACACAATTTAGATTTAAGTTCAGTAATAAGTGGGTTTGGAGTATCAGTATCGAAGGTTACAAATCTTTCAGAGTTAGAGAGTACATTTTCTAGAGAAGTAAAAGGCCTAGATGTAGTTGTAATTACTGTGCCAAGTAGGGAAGAAAATGCTAAAAAATTAAAAGAAATTACTCAGAGAGTTTCTAGTGCTGTTCGCATAGGCATTAATTTAGCCTGACTTTCTGCGTACTCTGTTATCGGATCAGAACCGGCAACAATTCCACACCCTGCAAATATTCTTATTGACTTGTCACCATCAGATAATTCGCCACACCTTAAGGCAATCCCAATCTCACCATCGCCTTGAGCATCAATCCAACCAACAGGACCGGCGTATCTTGACCTATTCATAGTTTCTAATTGAGAAATAAGTTTTTTGGCTACATTAGTTGGAGTGCCACAAACTGCAGCTGTGGGATGCAAGTTTTCAATAAGCGTAAAAATATCTGCCTGTTTTGCACTGTCATTTAATACCCCAGTTACATCTGTAGCTAGATGCATAACATTTGAAAGGTGTAAAACAAATGGAGACTCAGGTACATTTGTTGAAGAGCAAAAAGGTGCAAGCGAGTCTGCAACTGACTTAACTGCATACTCGTGCTCTTCAAGATCCTTCGAAGATTTTGCAAGGGAGGCGGCCAAAGCTAAGTCACGATCTTCATTTCCAGTTTTTTGAATTGTTCCAGCTAAAACTCTTGAAGTAATTAGTGACTTGTTTAATCGAACAAGTAGCTCAGGAGTTGCTCCAACTAATCCATCAACAAGGAATACCCATGTAGATGGGTATTCAATTTCTAATTTTTGTAATAAGTTATTTATATTAATCTTAGTTGTTGAGTTTGCCTTTAAATCTCTAGCAAGTACAACCTTTTCAAGCCGTCCATTTTTAATTGCGTCTATCGCCCTAGAAACTTGACTTCGCCATTTTTCTTCTTCAACTGTGCCATTTGCCCAAGTGATTTCACCACTTTGAGAAGAAATATCAATTTTATTGATATCTGGTTGCTTTTGATCCCCAATCCAAGTAATCCAACTTTTACCATTTCTCTTACCAATTATTACCTTAGGAATAATTAACTCAGACGCATCTTTTGGATCAAAAGCAAATGATGTAAAAAGTATTGGGCCAGTACCAATTCCATGAACATTATTTTGAATTGTAAATTCAGCCAATCTTTGTTGCCACCATTTATATGCTTCTTTAAATCGATCATCACCACTAACTTCGTACTTTTTATAAACTCCAAAACCAACCAAACCTTCACCACCACGAATCCACGTTGTTGAAACATCAAACTCTGTCGCGATAGAGGTAAGCAATGGATGCTCACCTAATATCTCAGTAGTTATTAAAGCCGACATGAATTAGTTACGCCTACCTATAAGTTGGATTTGTGCCTTAAGCCTACTCCTAAGAGAATAGGGGTGTGGCACGTGCAAATCTGAATAAAGATCCCGATGATGTTTCAAAGATGTTTGATGGAGTGGCTAATCGGTACGACTTTTTGAATGATTTGTTAAGTCTAGGTCGAACTAAAGCATGGCGCAAAGTGGTTACCTCAATTATTGGGCCAAAACCAGGATTAAAAATATTAGATATTGCTGCTGGTACTGGCTCTTCAACTCGTCCACTAGTCGATGCCGACGCAGATGTCACAGCTTTAGATTTTTCAGCCGGCATGATTGAAATAGGCCGTAAACGACATAAAGATATAAAGTTTGTCCAAGGCGATGCTCTAAATCTACCATTTGAAGAAAATGTCTTTGATGTTACAACAATTTCATTTGGATTAAGAAATACATCAAATATTGATTCAGCACTCAAAGATTCTCTACGAGTAACAAAACCGGGCGGGAAGATTGTAATTGCAGAGTTTTCACATCCATCAAATTCAATTTTCAGATTTATTTATTTAAATTATTTAATGAAAGCTATTCCTATTATTTCTAAAAAAATTAGCAAGAATCCAGATGCGTATGTTTATTTAGCAGAATCTATTAGGGCATGGCCAAATCAAGAAGGTCTTGCGTCCAAAATGCGGGACGCAGGCTGGAAATCAGTGGCTTGGCAGGACCTTACCTTCGGAATTGTCGCAGTTCACATTGGGTTCAAGGGGTAGGTGGCAAAAGTGGCCTCAGGTAATGAATAAGATTTGACCGTATGAATCCATCATTTAATCCATATGTCCCAATCCTTGCGATTGGTGCGATTGGCTTTGGTTTTGCGATTTTTTCAGTTGTAGCAGCTGCGCTAACTGGTCCAAAAAGATATAACCGAGCAAAATCTGACGCATATGAGTGTGGCATTGAGCCATCTCCCCAAGCAGCCGGTGGAGGCCGATTTCCAATTAAATATTTTTTAACTGCAATGTTGTTTATTGTTTTTGATATTGAAATTGTGTTTTTGTATCCATGGGCAGTTGCTTTCGATAGCTTAGGAGTTTTCGGATTAGTTGAAATGGCATTATTTATCGGAACAGTTTTTGTCGCTTATGCATATGTCTGGCGCCGTGGCGGATTGGAATGGGATTAACCATGGGCTTAGAAGAAAAATTACCTAGCGGTTTTTTATTAACCACAGTTGAGAAGTTGGCAGGCTATATGCGAAAAAATTCGCTTTGGCCGGCAACATTTGGTTTAGCATGCTGTGCAATCGAAATGATGGCAGCTGGTGCAGGACGATATGACTTGGCAAGATTTGGAATGGAAGTTTTTCGAGCCTCACCAAGACAAGCTGATTTAATGATTGTTGCTGGCCGAGTAAGTAACAAGATGGCGCCAGTACTCAGACAAATCTACGATCAAATGGCTGCACCTAAGTGGTCTATTGCAATGGGCGCTTGTGCTTCATCCGGTGGAATGTTTAATAATTATGCAATCGTACAAGGCGTAGACCATATTATTCCAGTTGATATTTATTTACCTGGCTGTCCACCTCGTCCAGAAATGTTAATGGATGCAATTTTAAAACTACATGAACAAATAGGTAATGAAAAACTTGGAGCAAATAGAGAAAAAATTATTAAAGAGGTAGAGGCCGCCGCATTAGCTGCTAAACCAACCCATCAACTAAAGGGTTTATTAGCATGAGTGATAAAGGAATGTTCGGAGTTACCGGAAGTGGAGACACATCAGGATTTGGTGGATTAGTTAAACCCGAGGTAATCACCGCTTCAACTCAAAGGCCGTTCGGTAGTTATTTTGATCAGGTGGCAGATGATTTAGAGCGTGCCTACCCACTATTTAGCGATGCAATAGAGAAGGTAGTGGTGGATCGAGGCGAATTAACTTTGTTTATCAAGCGTGATCGATTATTTGAAGTGGCAAAGATTTTGAGAAATGACCTTAAGTTTGAAATGTGTGTTGGCGTAAATGGAGTTCATTATCCAACTGAATCAAATCGAGAACTACATGCAATTTATTCACTACTTTCAATCACAAGAAATCAGAGAATTAGATTAGAAGTTTGTGTTTCTGATAAAGATCCACACATTCCATCACTTGTTGAAGTATGGGCAGGAACTAATTGGCACGAACGTGAAACTTATGACATGTTTGGAATTATTTTTGATAACCACCCTGGGCTTACTCGAATTATGATGCCAGATGATTGGCCAGGGCACCCACAAAGAAAAGATTATCCACTTGGCGGAATCGATATTGAATATAAAGGTGCAACTGTTCCTGCACCATCTGAAAGAAGAAGTTATCAATGACCACTTTTACAGATCCATACGCATCTTCACAAGAAACTACTGAGGGACGAGTTTATTCAGTCACTGGTGGTGATTGGGACTCATTAGTTACTGAGATCGGCGCTACTAAAGAAGAGCGCGTTGTTGTGAATATGGGCCCACAACATCCTTCTACTCACGGTGTTCTGCGATTAATTTTGGAATTAGAGGGTGAAACGATTACTGAAACTCGTTGTGGAATTGGATATTTACACACCGGAATTGAGAAAAATACTGAATATAGAAATTGGACGCAAGGCGTAACTTTTGTAACCCGAATGGATTATCTATCTCCAATATTTAATGAAACTGCATATTGTCTAGGAGTAGAAAAACTACTTGGCATCACCGGTGATATAACCGAAAGAGCAACTGTGATTAGAGTAATGATGATGGAATTTAATCGAATTTCATCACACATGGTTGCATTGGGAACTGGTGCGCTGGAATTAGGAGCGCTATCACCAATGATTTTTGCTTTTAGAGAACGAGAAAAAGTTTTAGATATATTTGAAATGGTTTCTGGCTTACGTATGAATATGGCTTATGTCAGACCTGGTGGTGTTGCCCAAGATCTACCCGAAGGAGCGTTGAGCAAGATTCGGCAGACTGTAAAAGACCTACGACACAGCTTTAAAGATAATGCGAAACTATTAATCGGAAACTCTATTTGGATTAAGCGAACCCAAGGAATCGGTTATTTAGATCTAGCTGGCTGCACAACTCTTGGAATTACCGGTCCAGTTTTAAGATCAACCGGTTTAGCTTGGGATTTGAGAAAGGCTCAACCTTATTGCGGTTATGAAAATTATGAGTTTGATATTCCCACAACAGATACTTGCGATGTGTATGGCCGATTCTTAATTAGAATGCAGGAGCTAGAGCAATCACTAAGAATCATTGAACAATGTGTTTTAAAGTTGGAAAAACTTGAAGGTCAAGCTGTAATGGTGGCTGATAAAAAAATTGCTTGGCCATCTCAACTTTCAATTGGGGCAGATGGAATGGGTAATTCCTTAAACCATATTCGCGAAATTATGGGTGAGTCAATGGAAGCGCTAATTCATCACTTTAAATTAGTAACTGAGGGTTTTAGGGTGCCAGCCGGACAGGTATATACGGCGATTGAATCACCACGTGGTGAGCTAGGTGTTAATTTAGTTTCAGATGGCGGAACAAGACCTTATCGAGTTCACTTCAGAGATCCATCGTTTAATAATTTACAAGCAATAGCTGCGATGTGCGAAGGCGGGCAGGTGGCAGATGTAGTTGCTGCCGTGGCATCTTTAGATCCAGTTATGGGTGGGGTTGATCGCTAATGGCCTATACCGTAGAACAAGTTTCAATAATGGATTCAATAATCAATCGCTATCCTCGGAAAAGATCTGCAATTATGCCGCTATTGCATTTTGTTCAATCAATTGATGGGTATGTAACAAATGAAGGTATTGAATTAATTGGTCAAAAACTTGAATTAGCAACTGCTGAGGTAACGGCGGTTTCAACTTTCTATACGCAATATAAGTCAAAACCTGTTGGTGATTATCATGTTGGAATTTGTACCAACACGTTGTGTGCCGTTATGGGAGGCGATGCCATATTTGAATCAATCAAAGAACACCTTGATATTGAAAATGATGGTGTAACAAACGATGGCAAAGTTTCAGTTGAACATATTGAATGCAATGCAGCCTGCGATTATGCGCCAGTAGTTATGGTTAATTGGGAGTTTTATGACAATCAGACAGTTCAATCAACAAAAGACTTAGTTGATGCTGCGCGAGCTGGAAACCCACCAGCACCAACTAGAGGCCCAAATAAATTACGAACCTGGAAAGAAAACTCAGCTGTATTGGCAGGAATCTCAGATGGGTTAGCAAATGAAGGCGTACAAGCTGGTGAACCAACTTTGTTAGGACTTAAGAAAGCTAAAGGTGGAGCATGAGTAAATTAACTCCAGTCCTTTCTGCAAATTGGGACCAGAAAGACTCATTTACTTTTGAAGCTTATAAGCGCAATGGTGGCTATACCGCAATTGCCAAAGCACTTTCTATGAAACCAGATGAGGTTATTCAAACAGTTAAAGATTCTGGTTTGCGTGGCCGGGGCGGAGCAGGATTTCCAACTGGAAATAAATGGGGATTCATTCCGCAAGGTGATAATAAAGAGCATTACTTTGTAGTAAATGCAGATGAGTCAGAACCAGGTACTTGCAAAGATACCCCGCTGTTAATGGCTAACCCTCATGTATTAATTGAAGGAATAATTATTGGCTCTTATGCAATTAGAGCTAATCATGCATTTATTTATATCCGTGGCGAGATTACTCATGTTGTTAGAAGAGTACAACAAGCTATTGAAGATGCTTATAAGGCTGGACTTTTAGGTAAAAATATTTTAGGTAAAGGTTTTGATTTAGATCTCGTTTTACATGTAGGAGCAGGTGCTTATATTTGCGGTGAAGAAACAGCACTCTTAGATTCGCTAGAGGGTTTCCGTGGTCAACCAAGATTACGACCACCATTTCCAGCTATTGCCGGCTTATATGCAAAACCAACAGTGGTAAATAATGTTGAATCAGTTGCCTCTGTTCCAGCAATTATTAATAATGGAGTTGCATGGTTTACTGCAATGGGAACTGAAAAAAGTAAAGGCTTCACACTTTATTCGCTATCTGGACACGTAAATAATCCTGGACAATTTGAGGCACCACTTGGCATTACCTTAAGAGAACTATTAGAGATTTCAGGTGGTATTAGAACAGGCCACAAATTAAAATTCTGGACACCAGGTGGCTCTTCAACTCCAATTTTTACCGATGCACACCTAGATGTGCCACTTGATTATGAAGGTGTTTCAGCTGCTGGATCCATGCTCGGTACAAAAGCATTACAAATTTTTGATGAGACCACTTGCATCGTAAGAGCAGTATTGAGGTGGACTGAGTTTTATAAACATGAGTCATGCGGAAAGTGCACGCCATGTCGAGAAGGAACTTGGTGGTTAGTTCAAGTTCTTAAGGATTTAGAAGCAGGTCGCGGAAGTGAAGCGGATCTAGATAAATTATTAGATCTTTGTGACAACATTATGGGCAGATCTTTCTGCGCTTTAGCTGATGGTGCAGCTAGCCCAATTATTTCTTCACTGAAATACTTCCGCCAGGAGTACTTAGATCATCTTGCAGCTGGTAAATGTCCATTTGATCCAATGACAGCTACGCTATTTGAAAGCGCAGGTGTTAAATGAGTATTCAGGAGCTAGGAGCAGATCAGCAAGTACAAGTGGAAATGATCACCTGTGTTATTGATGGATTTGAAATCACCGTACCTAAGGGAACTCTTGTAATTAGAGCTGCAGAAAAGTTAGGAATACAAATTCCTAGATTTTGCGATCATCCATTACTTGCACCAGCTGGTGCCTGTAGACAATGTTTAGTGGATATCGAAATAAACGGTAGAGCATTTCCAAAACCACAGGCCTCTTGCACCATTCCGGTTGAAAATGGAATGGTTGTTAAAACTCAATTGACTTCTCCGGTGGCAGATAAAGCACAAAAAGGCATTATGGAATTATTACTAATAAACCACCCACTGGATTGCCCAGTCTGCGATAAGGGCGGTGAGTGCCCACTTCAAAATCAGGCAATGTCTAATGGCAGAGCAGAATCTAGGTTTGAAGGAGTTAAACGAACATTCGAAAAACCAGTAGCGATTTCATCGCAAGTTTTATTGGACAGAGAGCGATGCGTATTGTGTGCAAGGTGTACTCGTTTTTCAGAGCAAATTGCCGGCGATCCATTTATCACACTTAATGAACGTGGCGCACTTCAGCAGGTGGGAATTTATGAGGAAGAACCATTTGATTCTTATTACTCAGGCAATACTGTCCAAATCTGTCCAGTCGGAGCATTGACTGGAACTTCTTACAGATTTAGAGCCAGACCATTTGATTTAGTTTCAACCAACTCTGCTTGTGAACATTGCGCATCTGGATGTGCAATGCGCACTGATGTCAGGCGAGGAAAAACTTTAAGGCGCTTGGCAGGTGAAGATGCAGAGGTTAATGAAGAGTGGAATTGCGATAAAGGTAGATGGGCTTTTAAATACGAAGTAGCCAAAAACAGAATTAAGAATCCAATGATTAGGGATTCAAGTGGGCAATTACAAGAGGTTTCATGGCCAGAAGCATTAGCCGAAGCAGCTAACGGATTAAAAAATTCAAGAAGTGGTGTTTTGGTTGGTGGCCGAGTAACTATTGAAGATGCTTATGGGTATAGCAAATTTGCTCGAGTAGCTTTAAATACAAATAATATTGATTTTAGAGCTCGCTTACACAGTCAAGAAGAATTAGAGTTTTTAGCAACCGCAAAGACGAATGCAACCTATAAAGATTTAGATAATGCAGATCATGTAGTACTTATAGGCTTTGAACCAGAAGATGAGTCACCGATAGTTTTTCTTAGGATCTATAAGCAAGTGCATAAGCGTTCTATTAAAGTTACTAGCATTGCGCCATATGCAAGTCGTGGAAGTGAAAAACTGAAAGCAAATTTAATTAAGTCAGCATCTGGAAGTGAAGTTTCTGCAATTTCTGCTCTTTCGGGTTTAACAAGTAAGTCAGTTGTTTTAGTAGGTGAAAGAATCTCTGAAACCGAAGGTGGCTTATCTTCGATAGTGAAATTAGCTAGTGATACCGGTGCAAAGTTAGGCTGGATTCCAAGAAGGGCTGGGGAAAAAGGCGCTATAGCTGCGGGAGCACTACCAAATCTGTTACCAGGCAACCGATTAATTTCTAACTCTTCAGCAAGGGTTGATATCGCAGCAGCTTGGTCGGTTGATTCAGTACCAAGTGAAATTGGCCTAAGTACTGAGGAAATGATTAATTCAGATCTTCAAGCTTTGTTAATTGGCGGAATAGATCCAATGGATATCTCACCAGAGGCAAAAATTAAACTAGCAAAGAAATTTATAGTTTCATTAGAAATTAGACAAAGTGATATTACTGATATTGCATCAGTAGTTTTGCCAGTAGCGCCTGTAGTTGAAAAATCAGGTTCGTTTATGGATTGGCAAGGAAAAGTACGCAAATTTGAGGCTGCAGTTGATCAAACATTAAATCGAAGCGATGTAAGAATTTTATCTATGCTTGCAGATGAAATAGGTAAGCCAATCAATCTACCGACAGTAAATTCCGCTAGAGTTGAATTTGAATCAATTGGAAGTTGGGATGGAGAAGTCAGCACTATGAAATTAGTAGTTGGAGCTGGCAATAAGGCCATTAATAATGATGAAGCAATCATTTCTTCATGGCGCAATTTGCTTGATAAGGGCTCTTTACAAGACGGAGAAGAAAATCTCGCCGGTACAGCCAGAAAGTCTAAAGTTGTAATTAGTCAATCACGTGCTAAATCATTAAATGTAAGTGATGGTGATTTGGTAAGAGTTTCAAATAATTACGGTGCAGTAACACTTGCATGTCAGATTTCAGATATTGATGAATCTTCCATTTGGCTACCTAGAAATTCATTAAATAGTCAATTAATTAGAAATCTAGGAGTTGTAAGTAATTCAGTTGTAAAGGTGGCCAAGGCATGAGCAATGCAGAAATAATTGGCCAAGATCCAGGTTGGGTTATTGCACTCAAAGGCGTGCTGGTATTTGCAGTGTGTGTTTTCTTAACAATTATGTCAGTATGGGGAGAGCGCCGAATTGTTGCCAGAATGCAACAGCGAAGTGGACCAAATAGAGTTGGTAAGTTCGGTTTATTACAAGCCTTAGTAGATGGTGTGAAGTTAGCACTTAAAGAAGATTTGATTCCTAAGTCAGCAGATCGAATAGTTTTTGTGATTGCACCAATAATTAGTACTACAACTTGCTTTATGGCATTTGCTGTCATCCCATTAACTGGGCCAGTTAATTTCTTCGGGCAAGAAACAGTTATGCAGATGACTGATTTATCAGTCGGTGTTTTATATGTCTTAGCAATAGCCTCAGTTGGAGTTTATGGAATCGTTTTAGCTGGTTGGTCGTCTGGCTCTACCTATCCTTTACTCGGTGGACTTCGATCTTCAGCCCAGGTAATTTCTTATGAGATTGCAATGGGACTATCTTTGGTAGCAGTTTTTATCTATGCCGGTTCAATGTCTACCTCAGAAATTGTGGCTGCTCAAGACAAGTGGTGGTATGCCGTAATACTTTTCCCATCATTTGTAATTTTTGCAATATCTATGGTCGGAGAAACAAATAGAGCTCCATTTGATTTAGCAGAAGCCGAAGGCGAGTTAGTTGGTGGCTTCCATACCGAGTACTCATCACTAAAGTTTGCACTATTCTTCTTATCTGAATATGTAAACATTATTGCTGTTTCAGCATTGGCTACCACATTATTCTTAGGCGGCTACCGTGCATTACCAGGGCTTGGTTTTACAGAACAGTGGCTTGGTGGCTGGTTTACCCTAGTCTGGTTCTTCATCAAAGTACTTGGATTTTTCTTTGTATTTGTTTGGCTACGAGGAACATTACCGCGCTTGCGCTACGACCAGTTCATGAAATTTGGTTGGAAAGTTTTAATTCCATTTTCACTTGCATGGATCTTGATAGTTTCAACTTTAAGGGTAATGTCACAACAAGAAGCACCACCAGCATTGATTGCTACTTTTATTTTCTCAATTGCTTTAATTTATATAGCAATTGCAACACTTATAGACAAAAAGAAAGCAGCTCAAGAAAAAGCTGCGCGAAATATCACCAGTTCAGAGCCTGATTTTCCTGTACCAGTTATTCCAAATACTAGAGTGGAGCAGATAAATGGATAATGAATTAACCCCACGCTCTGATGAATTTGGATTAGCAAAAGCTGATCAATCTAAGGCGCCAATCACTAATCACGAGAGTGCAAGTTTTGGTAAACAACTACTTGGTTTTTGGGTCACATTGAGAACGATGTTTAAAAAAGTTAACACAGTTCAATACCCAGAGGTCAAAGAACCAACTGCGCCAAGGTTTCATGGCCGCCATCAGTTAAATCGCCATCCAGATGGTTTAGAAAAATGTATTGGTTGCGAGCTTTGTGCCTGGGCTTGTCCTGCAGATGCAATCTATGTAGAAGGAGCTGACAATAAAGAAGAGGAGAGATTTTCTCCAGGTGAGCGTTACGGCAAGGTGTATCAAATAAATTATTTACGATGCATATTTTGCGGACTCTGTATTGAAGCCTGTCCAACTCGAGCTTTAACAATGACAAATGAATATGAATTGGCAGATGATAGCCGCGGAAAATTAATTTTTGAAAAAGATGATTTATTAGGACCACTGCGAGCCGGAATGGTGCCACCACCTCATCCAATGTATCCAAATACGGATGATTCAAATTATTACAAGGGTGAAGTAACAACTTCTCATCCATCGCAAGGGATTGCAAAGAATGATTAATCTTGCTTTAGATATCGGCACTACGGCTGCCCCAGAGTCTTACCTATTTTATGTACTAGCACCACTTTCAGTTTTAGCTGCCGTAGGAATGTTGTTAGTTAAAAAAGCGGTTCATTCGGCGCTATTGCTTGCCTGGGTAATGATCACATTAGCTATTTTTTATATTGCTCAAGAAGCTCTATTTTTAGGAATTGTACAAATCGTTGTATACACCGGAGCAGTAATGATGCTGTTTCTTTTTATTTTAATGTTAGTAGGAGTTGATACCTCTGACTCACTTGTAGAGACCATAAAAGGCTTAAGAGCAATTTCTATTGTGGCAGCAGTTGGCTTTGGAGGATTACTTGTAACTCTAATTTCTCGAGCCACATTTGGTAGAGATGTAGTTGGGCTTAGCGAGGTAAATGCACAAGGCAATGCTCTAGGAATAGCTGAACTTCTTTTTACCAGATATGTCTTTGCCTTTGAAGTAATCTCAGCACTTCTAATTACGGCTGCAGTCGGAGCAATGGTTTTGGCACATAGCCAGAAAACTAAATCACAATTTGCACAGCGAGATTTATCTATAGCTCGATTTAGAAAAGGTGAACTTAAAGATGCAGCTGGATTACCAAGTTCTGGAGTATATGCATTACATAATGCGGTAGATGTTCCTGCGCTATTACCAACAGGAAGTCCAGCACCAACATCAATATCTGCTGTGCTTGAAGCACGCGGTGACATGATTGAAAGTGCAAATTATCAATTAAAAGAGGAAGCAGAGGAAGATAAGTAATGCCTATTGCTAACTATCTTTATCTGGCTGCAATTTTATTCACAATCGGTGCTGTAGGTGTGATTGTTCGCCGAAATGCAATTGTTGTGTTTATGTGTATTGAGTTAATGCTTAATGCTGCAAATCTTGCATTTGTTACTTTTGCTCGAATTAATGGAAATTTAGAAGGCCAAGTGGTTGCCTTCTTTACGATGGTAGTTGCAGCATGTGAAGTAGTAGTTGGACTAGCAATTATTGTAACAATTTATCGATCCCGTAGATCTGCATCCGTTGATGATGCAAGTTTGTTGAAGAGATAAAATGCAGATATCTGAAAATTTAGTTTGGTTCATTGCACTGCCACTTTTTAGCTCTGCAATTCTTTTACTAGTAGGCAAAAGGGCAAACTCCTGGGGTCATATCGCGGCCACAACGGTCTCGGCATCAACCTTTGTAATTGGTGTGATCGAATTTTTTGCAATGCAAGCTAGACCCGAAGAGAATCGAGCGGTAGTACAAAAATTATTTACTTGGATCTCTGTAGGTTCATTTAATGTCGATGCCTCACTGTTACTTGACCAACTTTCAATCTGTTTTGTACTACTTATTACTGGCGTGGGCACATTAATTCATATCTACTCTATTTCTTATATGTCTCATGATTTAGATAGAAGAAGATTTTTTGCTTATTTAAACCTATTCATTGCATCTATGTTATTGCTGGTGTTAGGTGATTCCTACCTAAATCTTTATGTTGGCTGGGAAGGTGTGGGCTTAGCTTCGTACCTGTTGATTGGTTTTTGGAATCAAAAGCCTACATATGCAACTGCAGCAAAAAAAGCTTTTGTTGCAAACAGAGTCGGTGATGTCGGTCTATCACTTGCCATAATGATTGCCTTTGCAACATTTGGCGACGTAACTTTTTCAGGTATTAAAGAGCAGACAGATGCAGCTTCAACTGCCCAACTTACTGCTATTGGCTTAATGTTGTTGCTGGCAGCATGTGGTAAGTCAGCACAATTTCCACTGCAATCTTGGCTTGGTGATGCAATGGCAGGACCAACACCTGTTTCAGCATTAATTCATGCTGCAACGATGGTAACTGCAGGTGTTTATTTAATTACCAGATCAAGTTTTATTTTTGATGAAGCTCCAATTGCTCAACTAATGGTGCTAATCGTTGGTGCAGTTACATTACTGTTTGGCGCAATTATTGGAACAGCAAAAGATGATATTAAAAAAGCATTGGCCGCTTCGACAATGTCTCAAATTGGATACATGATTTTGGCAACAGGTTTAGGCCCAATTGGTTACGCATTTGCAATTATGCATTTATTAACTCATGGATTCTTTAAGGCAAGCATGTTCCTTGGTGCTGGCTCAGTAATGCATGGCATGAAAGATGAAGTTAATATGCGAAAGTATGGTGGCATAGGTAAATTCATGCCGATTACAGCAATTACTTTTGGATTAGGTTACCTAGCCATTATTGGCGTTCCACCATTTGCTGGTTTTTACTCCAAAGATAAAATTATTGAAACAGCATTCAATGCAGGTGGTATAAAAGGCATAGCACTAGGTATTGCAACTCTACTTGGTGCAGCAATTACAGCTTTTTATATGACGCGAGTTGTAATTCTTACTTTCTTTGGGAATGAACGTTGGGGTCATAAGGATGAGCCTCATGAAAGCCCGGCTTTAATGTTAATTCCAATCGCTTTACTCTCTATTGGATCAGTTGCATCTGGTTATCTATTATCAAGGGGTAAGAGTTTAGTTAACTGGCTTGAGCCAGTGGTTAATCCATTAAAAGAACACCATGCTGAAGAGTTATTTTCACACACAACGGTGTCGCTAATGACAATCTCAGTTGTGATAATTGGAGTTTCAATAGCAGTAAGAAAATATCGCGGAGACCAATCAGATACAGCACCAGAGAAAGTTTCAAAGTTAACTATTGCTGCAAGAAAAGATCTGTTTCAAGATTCACTAAATGAGGCAGCATTTATGCGCCCTGGACAGTCTTTGATTCAAAAGCTTTTAAATATCGATCACTTAGTAATAGATGGAGCGGTTAGATCAGTAGGAGTTGTATCTATTAGCGCCGGAAGCAAACTGCGCTCTTTGCAGAATGGATATGTTAGAAGTTATGCACTGATGATGGTCATCGGCGTACTAAGTTTAATTGCTGTAATTTGGGTGGTAACCGCATGAGTTTATTAACCCTAGTTGGCATCTCTCCTTTAATCGGAGCACTTATTGTCCTATTAATTCCGGCCAAGAAAAGCGAATTAATTAAGCGCACTGCATTTATTATTACTCTCCTAATTGCTCTATTTTCTATTTTATTAGCAGTTAGATTTGATAGAGAAAGTACTGAATTTCAATTTATTCAAAGTAACTCTTGGATTTCAGCATTTAATGTAAATTTTGCCGTTGGAGTAGATGGTATCTCGCTGGTCTTAATTCTTCTATCTACTATTTTAGTTCCTATTGTAATTTTAGCTACTTGGCATGAATCTGATACTGGTCGATGGAATACAAAAATATTCTATGTTTTAATATTAGTTTTAGAAACACTCATGATAGGTGTTTTTGCAGCCACAGATCTATTTTTGTTTTATGTGTTTTTTGAAGCGATGCTAATTCCAATTTACTTTTTGATCGGTGGTTACGGTACAGGTAACAAATCAGCAGCAGCTGTTAAATTTTTACTATACAGCTTATTTGGCGGCCTTCTAATGTTGGCTTCAATTATTGGAATTTATGTGATTTCAGGGAACCAAATTGGTGCAACTTTTGACTTAGCTAAATTGGCAACTTTACAAATTGATAATCAAACGGAGTACCTTCCTATTTCTTGGATTCTTCATTGCATTTGCAATAAAAGCTCCACTGTGGCCATTTCATACCTGGCTTCCAGATGCCGCAAAGTCAGCTACCCCTGGCACATCAGTTCTCTTACTAGGAGTGCTCGATAAAGTAGGAACTTATGGAATGATCCGATTTTGTATTCAATTATTCCCAGATGCTACAAAAACATTTACACCATTAATTATTACATTGGCAGTTATTTCAATTATTTACGGTGCATTTATGGCAATCGGCCAGAGAGATATAAAAGGTTTAATTGCATTTACTTCTATCTCCCACTTTGGGTTTATTACGATGGGAATTTTTGCAATGACCTCTCAAGGCATGTCTGGTGCCACCCTTTATATGATCAATCACGGATTTTCTACAGCTGCACTGTTTTTAATTGCTGGTTGGATGATTTGGCGAAGAGGATCTTCTACAATTTCAGATTTTGGCGGACTCCAAAGAGTCACACCAGTAATGGCATGGACATTCTTTATCGCTGGAATGTCTAGCTTGGCCTTGCCAGGACTGTCTAGTTTTGTTAGTGAATTTTTAGTTCTAGTCGGAACCTATACGCGCTATCCGGTTGCAGCAGTGATTGGCACTTTAGGAATAGTTCTAGCAGCACTTTATATATTAATTCCAGTTCAAAAAGCTTTACATGGTCCAATTGTTAGTGGAAACGAAAATCTTAAAGATCTGAACATAAGAGAAAAAGTTGCAATATCACCATTAATATTAGTAATTGTTCTAATGGG
>LIBD01000002.1 GCA_001437855.1 Actinobacteria bacterium BACL4 MAG-120820-bin23
TGGAGGTCGGAACGGGATTTGAACCCGTGTAGCGGGATTTGCAGTCCCGAGCCTCGCCTCTCGGCCATCCGACCTAGCTTTATATGAATAAACTTTTTCTAAATACTTCTTCTTATGGAGCGGACGACCGGGTTCGAACCGGCGACCTGAACCTTGGCAAGGTTCCGCGCTACCAACTGCGCTACGTCCGCATGTTGCGAGGGTGAAATCTATCGCATTATGCCATTGTGCGCACAATCTAATTGATTTAACCTGCAAAAAGAGCGGTTGGCGGTAGCGTTCAAACATGGAGATCTCAGAATCAATCTTTTGGATGGGCAACAGATTGGCAACAAATTGCGTCGAGATTTCTAAAGATCCAGCAGATTTAAGTAAGCCTGGTTTTTGGGTAGTAGTTAATACCTTCGAGGGTGATTGGTTTTGCGCGAGGTTTACAGATGTTCAAGATGCACCACTGCCAATTTCACCGTGGGCAGGCATCGATGGCAAGTGGCATAGTTCTCAATCTCAAACTAGCTATGAAGCAAATGTTCACCAGATAAAAGAATTGATTGCTAAAGGAGAGATTTATCAAGTAAATCTCTGTCGAGTTCTAAGTAATGATTGCGATCAATCACTTCTTGGCTTGGCAAATTTGTTACAAAAATCAAATCCCGCACCTTACGCCAGTTACCTATCTTTGCCGGGATTGGAGATCGCATCTGCCTCACCAGAATTGTTCCTACAACGCAGTGGTGATCAGATTAAATCCACTCCGATAAAGGGGACCGCTTTGGAAGATAATTTTGGTGAAAAAGATAAGGCTGAAAATGTGATGATTGTTGATTTAATGCGTAATGATTTTGGAGCAATTTGCCAACCTGGATCTATCGATGTGCCGAGATTGTTAGCCAGTGAATCTCACCCAGGATTATTTCACTTAGTTTCAGATATCACTGGAGTTCTAAAATCAAACCAAAGCTGGCAAGAGATTTTGACCGCATTACTTCCCGCTGGATCAATTAGTGGCGCTCCGAAGTCATCGGCTATAAAGGTGATTAGCCAGATTGAAAAAAGTGAGCGAGGTCCATACTGCGGCGTAATTGGGTGGATCGAAAATAACCAAGCACTTCTTTCGGTAGGAATAAGAATTTTTTGGTCTAAGCAGGATGGTCAAATAAATTTTGGTACTGGTGCAGGAATTACCTGGCAGAGTGATCCTAATAGTGAGTGGGAAGAGACTGAGTTGAAAGCAAAACGATTAATCTCAATTGCTGATGGGGTTAAAGTATGAAGTTAGTTGTTAACGGGCAGATCCAAAGTGATTTAACAAAATTGCCCTATTCAGAAGCACTAATTCGAGGTGATGGTCTATTTGAAACGATGTTGGCTATCGATGATAAACCTGTTGCCCTAGATCGCCATTTAGCCAGAATAGAAAAGTCGGCAGCTATCTCTTTGCTTACCCTTCCGGCATTAATCGATATTCAGCTCGCACTTACCGCTGTCTTAGAAAATCAGATTGGTAAATCAAAACTTCGATTAGTGGTGTTAAGTGATGGTAATTGGTTTATCTCCTGTCAGCCTCTATCTGAAGAGAGTGCTAGCACCTCACTTACTAGGTTTGATACTCCAGTTTTTTCCAAGGATTACTTAAATACTGTTAAGTCCACCTCTTATGCTCGTTCACTTTTGGCTGCTAGATATGCTAAATCTCTGGGCTTTGATGATTGTCTATTTATAAACGAAGCAGGATTTGTTGTAGAAACTGGTTTTTCTAATCTATTGGTACTAAATAACTCAAAATGGGTTACTCCGGCTTTAACTACGGGTTGCTTACCTGGTATCACCAGAGAGTTATTGATCAAATGGTTTGATGTAGGTGAGATTGAGATCTCTTTTGATGAATTGCTCACTTCGCAAGCTGTGTATGTAACCTCATCTCTTAGATTGATTCAACGAGTAAATAGAATTGAAAGTAGATCATTTACCGAGAATTCACTGGGAACAGAGTTAATTAGCCAATTTAATCAAAGGTTGTTTAGTAACATTAATCCATGAGTCCAATTGTTAAACGAGTCTTAGTTGGTTTTGTTGGTGGCTTGGTTACTTTAATTGGCGTAGTTGCACTGGTAGCGCCAGGACCTGGCTGGTTGATTATCTTTACTGGGCTTGGAATTTTGGCATCAGAGTTTGCTTGGGCCGCTCGAGTCCTAACCTCAGCCAAGGGTGTGGCATCAAGAGCTGCTGATGCTGCAAAAATACAAAAAAAGCATCAACTCCTTATTTTTGCAGGTCTATCTTTAGCCTCCCTTTTATTCTTAGTTATTTGGTACGAATACCTACGTTAATCGCCCGGCTTTTACCGCTACTTTGCTAACCTAGCGTTATGTCTGTCCAAATCAAGATTACTCTCGATGGTAGACCTGTAGCTATTGATGCTGATAAACGACCGACCCATCTATTTGAGGAGCAAAGCAATGTTGTGGTTTGTCGAATTAATGGCGAACTAAAAGATTTATGGAGTGAATTAAAAGAGGCAGATATAGTCGAGTCGGTGAGCATTGACTCATCTGATGGTTTAAATGTTTTGCGTCACTCAACTGCTCATGTGTTGGCTCAAGCAGTGCAAGAAGTTTTCCCAGAGACGAAGTTAGGTATTGGCCCACCAATTAGGGATGGTTTCTACTACGACTTTGATCCCAAAAATCCTTTTACCCCTGCAGATCTAGAAAAACTAGAGAGTGCAATGCGCAAAATCATTAAGGCAGGTCAGCGCTTTAAGCGTCGAGTAATAAGTGAGAAAGATGCTTTGGTAGAGTTAAAAAGTGAGCCATATAAGTGCGAATTAATTGGTTTGAAATCTGGCTCAATTGAGGGTGATTCATCGGTTGAGGTAGGTGGAGCTGAATTAACTATTTACGACAATTTAGGTAGAGATGGCAAAGCTGTTTGGAGTGATCTTTGCCGTGGCCCTCACCTACCATCTACTAAACAAATACCAGCTTTCAAACTAATGCGGGCAGCAGGTGCTTATTGGCGAGGTTCAGAAAAAAATCCAATGTTACAAAGAATTTATGGCACAGCCTGGCAAAGCCAAGAGGCACAAGATGCATATCTGCATTTGTTAGAAGAAGCAGAAAAGCGGGATCATCGAAAATTAGGAGCAGAGTTAGATTTATTTTCATTTCCAGAAGAGATTGGATCAGGACTTGCAGTTTTCCATCCCAAGGGTGGAATTATTCGAAGAGCGATGGAGGATTATTCTCGAAAACGCCACGAAGAAGAGGATTACCAATTTGTTTACTCACCGCACTTAACCAAGGCAGCCTTGTTTGAAACAAGTGGTCACTTGCAATGGTATGCCGATGGTATGTATCCGCCGATGGAAATGGATGAAGAGTTTCATGCAGATGGAACCTTAAAAAAGGCTGGTCAAAAGTATTACATGAAGCCAATGAACTGCCCATTTCACAACTTAATCTATAAATCTTCTTCAAAATCTTACCGCGATCTACCACTGAGATTGTTTGAGTTCGGAACTGTTTACCGATATGAAAAGTCTGGAGTTGTGCATGGCATAACCCGGGCACGTGGATTTACTCAAGATGATGCTCATATCTATTGCACAAAAGAGCAAATGGCTGGAGAGCTAGATTCATTACTTACATTTGTGTTAAACCTATTGCGCGATTACGGACTCTCAGATTTTTACCTGGAGTTATCTACTCGCAACCCTGAAAAATCGGTTGGCGATGATCAGGACTGGGAGAGTGCAACTGATGCGCTAAGGCTGGCAGCAGATAAACAGGGGTTAGAGTTCGTTTTAGATCCTGGTGGAGCAGCATTTTATGGGCCAAAGATTTCAGTTCAAGCTCGAGATGCAATTGGTCGCACCTGGCAGATGTCCACTATTCAAGTAGATTTCCAATTACCACAGAGGTTTAACTTAGGTTATGCAGCATCTGATGGCACAATCAAACAACCGGTAATGATTCATCGAGCACTATTTGGATCAATCGAGAGATTTTTTGGTGTGTTAACTGAGCATTACGCCGGAGCCTTCCCACCTTGGCTGGCACCAGTGCAAGTTAGAGCGATTCCAGTAGCTGATTCTTTTGCGCCTTATTTGTCTGATGTAGTTAAGAGGTTTAAAGCATCTGGAATTAGAGCAGATATTGATACCTCAGATGATCGCATGCAAAAAAAGGTGCGAAATGCCCAAATGGAGAAAGTGCCCTTTATGATGATTGCAGGTGAGGAAGATCAGAATGCAAATGCTGTTTCATTTAGATATCGAAACGGTGAGCAGAAAAATCAGATTCCAATAGATCAAGCAATAGCTGAAGTTTTAGCTGCTGTTAAAGAGCGCAAACAAATTTAAATGACAGATCAATCAATTTCAGGCGGTGCTGGTATGCCAGATAGCTGGCAAAGACTGTGGGCTCCGCATCGCATGTCATATCTTGAGGGTGAAAATAGACCCTTGCCTGGCAATGACATCGAATGCCCATTTTGTCGAATTCCAAATTTACCGGATGAGGAAGCATTGATTGTTGCCAGAGGCGATCAAGCTTATGTAGTAATGAATCTTTATCCTTACAATGCAGGTCATTTATTAATTTGTACCAACCGACATGTGGCTGAGTTGCCTGAGTTAACAGAAAGTGAGCGCAATGAGATTTCAGATCTCACCGTACATGCAATGAAAGTGCTACGAAAAACTAGTAAGGCTGTTGGTTTTAATATTGGTGTTAATCAGGGAAGTGTTTCTGGAGCTGGAATTGCAGGTCACTTTCATCAACATATCGTTCCAAGATGGGCAGGGGATGCCAACTTCATGCCAATCATTGGAAAAACTAAAGTTTTACCCCAATTACTTCAGGAAAGTAGATCCTTACTGGCTGCTGGTTGGGATCATATTTAAAAATCTTTTGACTTCTTCCACTCCTAAATTATTTTTTAACATCAACGGAATAGCGGGAATTACCAAGCCATGAACAAATTGTTCCCAACCACCTTCTAGTAATGCAGATGACAATTCTTCTTTAAACTCTGATATTAATTCTCGATGTTCAGTCTCGCTAGCAAGTTGAACCACTTTCTCCGATGAATAATCAGTGATTATTTGGTCCTCTAAATTTATCAATGCACTTGGTTCACCATTGTCTGAATGCAAGACCAAATAGGGAGTTAGTACCGGCTCTAACATTTTTCCAATAATTCCACTCATATCTTCAAAGTCAGCATCACCAGTTTCAAAATCAATTACCACGACAATCGTTGGAATATAGAGTTCCCTGAATGTGCTCCAATTTGCGACCACTTTTGGATCAATTCCAGTTTTCGCACTTGCAACTATTACAACTACATCAGCGGTAATAAGTTGTGGATTATCGATCTCGGCTACGGGTAAGCCAAGCGCTACAGAAATTTGGTGATTCTCAGGAGATATTCCAAGAATAAACCGTGCGTTAATTAGGCTACTCATCATTGATAAGCCTACGATGGGAATTATGTTACAGCGCTCATTACGGGATCCTGTCGCCAGAATAATTCAACCATTTGTTAGATTTCTAGTGAAGATAGGCCTAACAGCAAACATAATCTCTACTTTAGGTGGTTTAGGTTCTACGATCGCTGCCCTTTACTTTTTTTCTAAGGGTGAGTTTTTTGTTGGGGTACTTGTAGTTGCATTTTTTGTTTTATTTGATTTATTTGATGGTGCTGTTGCACGAGCTTCTCAAAGTGGGGAGAGCAAATGGGGAGCACTTTTAGACTCAACACTTGATCGAATCAGCGATGCTGCAGTATTCATTGGTGGATTACTTTTCTTTCTTAAAACCTCAGATAGCTTAATTATTATTTTTTTGATAGCAGCTACTGCATCTTTTCTAGTCTCATACATAAAGGCACGAGCAGAATCTTTAAGCATTAAATGTGACGGTGGTATTGCTGAAAGAAGTGAACGATTAATTATTGTGTTAGTGGCTTATGGTTTACATGGACTAGGCCTGAACTATGCTATGGCAATTGGTATGTGGCTGGTAGCTATACTTTCAATTGTCACAGTATTACAAAGGATGATGATTGTATATAAAGCGGTGAAGTGATGTATTTGTTTTATCTTTTAGCCTGGAAAATTATCGGACTATTGCCTGAAAAATTGGCTTACAAATTAGCGAATAGAGTTGCTGATATCGCTTACCGGAAAGATGGTAAGGGTGTGCGTCGCTTAAGGAGTAATTATCGGCGAGTGATGCCAAGTATTTCTGAGTCTGAGCTTTCAAATTTAACTAAATTAGGTATGAGGTCATATTTAAGATATTGGTTTGATACATTTCGATTGAATAAATGGAGCAAAAGTCGAATTATTGACACAACTACTGTTATTCGCGAGGAACTTCTTAGAGAAAGTATTGAATCAAAGCGCGGCTGCATCGTGGCATTGCCACACGCAGGTAATTGGGATCATGCAGCTGCATATTTTTGCTCTACAGGAATTACCCTAACTGCTGTTGTTGAGAAACTTAAGCCAGAGGCAATATTTAAAAGATTTTTGGATTATCGGCAAAGCATTGGTATTGAACCGATTAGCCACGAAGAAAAAACTATTCCAATCTTGTTAGAGCGATTAAAGAGTGGAAAATTAGTAGCTCTAGTGGCCGATAGAGATATGTCGCGCAGTGGAATTGAAGTTCAATTTCTAGGCGGTACGGCGAAAATGCCGGCTGGTCCGGCAATATTGGCTTTGCAATCAGGCTCACCATTAATAACAGCCTATATTCGATATTTAGAGAAAGGTATCGAAATTACATTTGATGAAACGATAAAATTGCCCTCTACCGGTGATGAAAGTGAAAATATAAGATTAGTAACCCAATCTATGGCAGATAATTTTGCGAAGAGAATTAAAGATTCACCGGTTGATTGGCATATGTTGCAACGGATTTGGATAGATGAGAAAAATTAGAATCGGAATGGTCTGTCCGTACGGTTGGGATACACCAGGTGGGGTTCAGACCCATATGAAAGATTTAGCTGAATATTTAATAGGTGAAGGTCACTACGTTTCAGTACTAGCACCAATTAGTGATGAAATCTCTGTGCATGAAAATTATGTTGTTAATGCTGGAAAACCTATTTCTATCCCTATGAATGGATCTGTAGCAAGAGTTCTTTTTGGGCCTATAGCAAGTTCAAGAGCTAAGCAATGGATTGCTTCTGGTGATTTTGATTTACTTCATCTACATGAACCAGCAATTCCATCCCTGTCATTACTAGCTTGTTCTGCCGCTGAAGGCCCACTAGTTGGCACGTTTCATGTTTCAACCTCAAAAAAGAAAGCTATATATGCCATCGGTCCAATTCTAGAACCTATAGTTGAAAAATTAACGGCACGTATTGCCGTTAGTGAATTGGCTAGATCTACCCTTAAAGATCACTTTGATACAGATGCAGTAGTAATTCCAAATGGAATTGATGGGCAAAAGTATGCAAACGCTCAAATAATAGATGAGTACTACAGCAAAAACACAATTGGGTTCATGGGTAGATTTGAAGAACCACGAAAAGGTTTACAAGTTTTGCTTGATTCATTGGCAATAGTTTCTAGATTTATACCAGATGCCAAAGTTTTAATTGCAGGTCCTGGAGATAGTCAGGCGATATTAAAGGAAATTAATCCTCAGTTAAGAGAACGAATTAAATTTATAGGTCGACTCAGTGATGATCAAAAGGCTAGTTTCCTAAAATCTGTTCCGATTTATGTTGCCCCAAATACAGGGGGAGAATCATTTGGAATTATTTTAACCGAGGCTTTATCGGCTGGAACCGCGGTGATTGCTAGTGATATTCCAGCTTTTAAATCTACCCTTGAGAATGGGGAGATTGGAGCTTTATTTAAAAATGAGGATTCAGCTGATCTTGCAAGAGTGATCGTTAGTTTGCTGCGAGATGAGGAACGCCGTAAAGAACTAGCAACTAAGGGAAGATTAAGCGCTCAAAAATATGATTGGCAAGTAGTTGCCGAGCAAATTGAAAGTGTTTATGAAATGGCAATTGCCGGAGGGCAAAGAGTTACTCTTTCTTCTGAGAATAAATTTTGGAGTCGAAGATGAATCTAGAAACTCTACTAACTCTCCTTGCCATTGTAATTATTGGTTGGTACCTATCATTTTTAGCTTCCAGATTAGATCGATTACATCATCGGGTTGAAACTTCTTGGGCGACATTGGATTCATTTTTGCAACAACGTGCCGCCCTTGCTCAACAAATTGTGGCCGAGTCCAATCTTGATCCAGCAACAGCTTACTTAATTTCTACTTCAGCAATCTCAGCCCGTAAAGCAAATATTATTGAAAGGTCTGCAGCCGAGAGCGTTCTTTCAGAGTCATTAAAACTTGTACAAAATTCAGCTCAGGATAATTCACTCGAGCTTCCTTCTGAGCTTTTGGTTGAGCTTTCAGATATTACAAACAAGGTAAAAATGGCTATCAATATTCACTTAGAAGCAGTAAATGCAACTAGAAATGTACGCTCGAAGATATTCATTAGGTTATTTAGGTTAGCTGGTAAAGCACCCTTGCCTGTCCGATACGAGTTTGAAGATGACTCATTATGAAACTAGTCCGAAAGTTTTTTCTCATTACTTCACTCATAGTAGTGCTGGCATCAATTGCTGGATTATCTGATCTGACTGAAATCACCAACAAGCCAGAGATCGAACGCAATGTATTTAATGGCTTGCCAGGAGAGAATAATCAAATTCTAGTTGTCAAAATTGATGATACTGAAATTGCACACCCTCAAATTGGTATTGCAGATGCAGATATTGTTTATGTTGAACAGGTCGAGTCTGGTTTAACTCGGCTTGCTGCTATCTTCTCATCAAAACTACCACCACTTATTGGGCCGGTAAGAAGTGCGCGAATCTCTGATATTGAATTGTTGGCACAATTTGGCAGAGTTGGATTTGCTTACAGTGGAGCGCAATCAAAATTACGACCTGTACTTGCAGAGGCAAATTTAGAGAATCTTTCGGCTGAACGAAATCCACCTAGTATTTACGGTAAAGATCCAAATCGACCTGGTCCTGTGAATATGATTTTAAAACCAGATTTGCTTTTAGAGCGAGCCAACGCAAGAGAGGCAACCGTCATTGATATTCCGGTAACTGCTCCTTGGGTATTTGGTGATCAACAGGAGAGTTTAGTTCAGGCAAGTCAGGTTGAAATAAAATGGCCAAATGCAACTTATAGACTCAAATGGAGTGTCGAGCAAGAGAAGTATTTAATTTATTTTGGTGATTCGCCGAACTTGGATGCATCAGGTGAGCATCTTTTTGTTGACACTGCAGTTATTCAGTTGGTTTCAATTACACCTTCGATTTATGGCGATAAATTTGGCGGTGTTACACCGTTTAGCAAGACAACGGGCACGGGTAAGGCAATTTTGTTGCGAGATGGTTTCAGTCATGAAATATCTTGGGAGCGCGAGAGTGAAGAAGATGTAACAACCTGGCGTAGATCAGATGGTGAAGTCGCTAATTTCAAGCCTGGTCGAATATGGGTATTTCTTACAGATCAAATGCCAAAAATTACCCCTTAATTACGCTTATGGTGTGAGCGGGGCTTCATATTTAATGTCTTTATGGCTTGAGAATAATTAGTACAATTAGTGGCTAGGCACAAACAAGGAGTTGGAATGTCCAAGGAAACAGGCACAGCACGAGTAAAGCGCGGCATGGCAGAAATGCTTAAAGGCGGCGTAATTATGGATGTTGTAAATGTTGAGCAGGCGAAGATTGCAGAAGACGCTGGTGCAGTAGCAGTGATGGCACTAGAGCGCGTTCCTGCTGATATTCGTGCCCAAGGTGGAGTTGCTCGTATGTCAGATCCTGACATGATCGCTGCCATTCAAGAGGCGGTATCAATTCCAGTTATGGCTAAAGCTCGAATTGGTCATTTTGTTGAAGCACAAGTTTTGCAATCACTTGGTGTTGACTATATTGATGAATCAGAGGTTTTAACTCCAGCAGATTATGCAAACCATATTGATAAGTGGAATTTCACAATTCCTTTCGTCTGTGGTGCAACAAATCTAGGTGAGGCATTAAGAAGAATTAATGAAGGTGCAGCAATGATTAGATCAAAAGGTGAGGCTGGTACCGGAGATGTATCTAATGCCACGACCCATATGCGCTCAATCTCTTCTGAAATTCGAAGACTAACTTCTATGAGAGAAGATGAATTATTTGTGGCTGCGAAAGATATGCAAGCGCCTTATGAATTAGTGAAAGAAGTTGCTAGTACCGGAAAATTGCCAGTCGTACTTTTTACAGCAGGTGGAATTGCTACACCAGCTGATGCTGCAATGATGATGCAATTAGGTGCCGACGGAGTATTTGTAGGTTCTGGAATATTTAAATCAGGCGATCCTGCAAAACGAGCTGCAGCATGTGTTAAAGCAGTAACTTACTTCACTGATCCAAAGGTAATCGCAGATGTATCAAGAGGGCTAGGAGATGCAATGGTTGGAATTAATGTTGCAGACATCCCAGTTCCTCATCGGCTTGCGGAGCGGGGCTGGTAATTGTGAAAATTGGAGTTCTCGCACTCCAAGGTGATGTTCGTGAGCATATTCAGTCACTAAGTGACTGTGGTGTCGATGCCCTTGCAGTAAAAACTAAGCAGGAGATCGAGAGTATTTCTGCATTAGTAATTCCTGGTGGAGAGTCGACAACTATTTCAAAGTTAGCCAGATCTTTTGATCTATTTGATGTCATTAAAGACAGAATACGAAATGGCATGCCCACTTACGGATCCTGTGCGGGAATGATTTTATTGGCCAACAAGGTTGAAGATGCAATAGATGGTCAAGAAAGTTTTGGTGGTATCAACATGGTCGTGCGCCGAAATGCTTTTGGTAGGCAGGTTGACTCTTTTGAAACAGATCTTAAATTTAAAGGAATTACAGAGCCAAAGGTGCGTGCTGTTTTTATAAGGGCCCCATGGGTGGAGTCAGTCGGTAGTGAGGTTGAAGTTTTAGCAGAGATAACTGATAGTTTTGGTGTTAACCACCCGGTTGCAGTGCGGCAAGCAAATTTGTTAGCGACATCTTTTCATCCAGAACTTACTGGCGATAATCGTGTTCATAGATTTTTTGTAGAAAATATCTGTAGACAGTTAGCAACTTTTTAAAGGAAACTATCATGAGTGGTCATTCCAAGTGGGCAACAACTAAACACAAGAAAGCAATAATTGATTCTAGGCGGTCTAAAAATTTTGCCAAGCTAATCAAATCAATTGAGGTTTCCGCGCGCACGGGCGGGGCTGACATTTCTGGGAATCCAACTTTGTTCGATGCGATTGCTAAAGCAAAAAAGAACTCAGTTCCTGCAGATAATATTGATCGTGCAGTAAAACGCGGCGCTGGTCTTGAGACTGGTGGCAAAGTGTGGGAAACAATTATGTATGAAGGTTATGCAGCAGGTGGGGTTGCATTGCTTATTGAGTGCTTATCAGATAATAGAAATCGGGCTGCATCAGAGGTTAGGGTCGCTGTAACACGCAATGGTGGCAATATGGCTGATCCAGGATCGGTTTCATATTTGTTTAATCGAAAAGGTGTTGTGTTAGTTGCAAAAGATAAGGGTAAAATAACTGAAGATTCTTTACTCGAGGTGGTATTAGATGCAGGCGCTGAAGAGGTCAATGACTTAGGGGAGTCATTTGAAATAGTTTCTTCACCCTCTGATTTAGTAGCGGTTCGAACATCCCTACAGAGTGCTGGAATTGACTATGACTCTGCCGAATCCTCATTCTTGCCAACCATGTCAATCCCAATTGATGGCGATACTGCCAAAAAAGTTTTTGAATTAATTGAGGCAATTGAAGAGCTAGATGATGTACAGAATGTGTATGGCAACTTCGATGTTTCAGATGAAGTGATGGCGAGCCTGAATTAATAAGTAATTCCGGCTGATTAGGATTTCTCCTATGCGCGTTTTGGGGATTGATCCAGGCTTGACTAGATGTGGGATTGGTGTTGTTGACTCTACTGCTCCACAAAAATTACAGATGGTAGGCGTTGGTGTTATTAAAACTGACCCCGAGGCGCCATTGGAATATAGATTGCTAGAACTTGAGAAAGAGTTAATTATTTGGATTAAAGAATACAAGCCAGATGTAATTGCGATTGAAAGAGTTTTTTCACAGTTGAATGTAAGGACTGCAATGGCTACTGGCCAGGCAGCAGGAGTAGCACTTTTGCTTGCTGCTAAAAATTCTATTCCAGTGGGAATTCATACACCCAGTGAGGTTAAGGCTGCAGTTACTGGATCTGGCCGAGCGGACAAGAAACAAGTGGCTCAAATGGTAAAAAGGTTGTTAAAACTAAAAGAGATGCCAAAACCAGTTGATAGTACTGATGCTTTAGCCCTTGCAATCTGCCATCATTGGCGAGGTGTTGGAAATGCTCGGTTGGCTAATGCGAAGAAAAAGGCGACAAAAAAACGATGATTAGCTCGATTTCTGGGATAGTTAAATCTATCTCACTTAACTCTGTAGTTGTAGAGGTAGGTGGAGTTGGTATTTTAATTCAGGTCCCAAACCGGGTAGCGATTTCATTAAGTGCCGGAGCTACAGCTAGTTTCCATACATATCTTGTTGTTCGCGAAGATGCATTAATTTTATTTGGTTTTACTGATTTAATCGACAGAGATTTTTTTGAGTTACTCCTTTCAGTAACTGGTATTGGACCAAAGGTTGCACAGGCAATTTTGTCAGGCTCTGACTCAGCAACAATTGCTACGGCAATTTCATCTAGTAATTTAAAAACCCTTGAATCTTTCCCTGGATTAGGAAAAAAGGGGGCTCAGCGATTAGTTCTTGAACTTAAGGATAAAGTAGCTGGCTTTGCTTCTAAGAATGCTAATAAGAGTTTGCCACTTGGTAATCAAGTTGAAAATGCATTACAAGGTTTAGGGTATTCAGCTAAGGATGCCGCGAGTATGGTTTCGCAGGTGTTGAGTAGTAGTGGAAAAGAGAACTTAAGTTCATCAGAAATCCTTAAGTTAGCGCTCAAGAATAGCGGTAAAGAATGATGTCTGATCGAATTACTAATGAAGGCGCAGACGACTCAGAGAGAATTGCTGAATTAGTTCTTCGTCCTAAATCATTAAATGAGTTTGTTGGTCAATCCAGAGTACGGGATCAATTAGATTTGTTGCTTTCAGCTGCTAAACAGCGCAGTGCAGTTTCAGACCACATTCTTTTTTCTGGTCCACCAGGACTAGGAAAAACAACTCTTGCCATGATCGTTGCCACGGAAATGAATACACCAATCCGTATTACCTCAGGGCCAGCGATACAGCATGCCGGAGATTTGGCTTCAATTCTCTCCTCTTTAGTTGAAGGTGAAGTCTTATTTCTCGATGAAATCCATAGAATGTCTAGACCTGCAGAAGAAATGCTTTACATGGCTATGGAGGATTTTAGAGTTGATGTAATTGTGGGCAAAGGTGCTGGTGCGACATCTATTCCTTTGGATTTGCCCCATTTCACTTTAGTAGGAGCAACAACTAGAGCAGGTTTGTTGCCAAGCCCATTGCGTGATCGATTTGGATTTACCGCACAGCTAGATTTTTATGAAACCGAAGAGTTATCTCAAATTATTCGGAGAAGTGCAGAACTACTTGAGATCAAGATTGATACAGATTCGGTGGCTGAAATTGCATCAAGATCTAGAGGAACACCGCGTGTTGCAAACCGATTACTAAGGCGAGTGCGCGACTATGCGCAAGTAAATGCAGAAAAATTTATAAAGCTTGATCATGCTCAGACAGCCTTAAAAATATATGAAGTAGATGAAGTTGGTTTGGATAGATTAGACAAATCAGTTTTATCTGCGCTGATAAAAAATTTTAATGGTGGGCCGGTTGGCGTGTCTACATTGGCAATGGCAGTAGGAGAGGAGATAGAAACTATTGAATCACTGGCTGAACCGTTTCTAGTGCGCATGGGTTTTATTGCACGCACTCCAAGAGGGAGAGTGGCCACTGCTGCGGGTTGGTCTCACTTAGGAATCAAGCCGCCGCTTTCTGCGCATATCGGAACTGATGCAACGCTTTTTGATCAAGATCCAGATATTGCTCAGTAAAGAGTTTTTTTTCCGAAATAAAGCCATATTCGCCTAGAAGTTGGCGGGATTTCTCAATAAAGTAGCCTCAGCATAGAATTGCTCACTATGTCCGCCAATAAGGTTGCCGCTACACAATCGCGAGCTTTAAGAACTATCTCCACCCTTCTTTTAGTGATTGTTGCCTTTTCTGGAATTGCTGTTGTGGTTGGAGCCACCTCATTTAAATTAGGTCTAGACCTACAAGGTGGAACTAGCGTTACTTTGCAACCGAGAATTCAAGATGGTGTGAGTGGAAACGTAACCTCTGAATCTATAGACCAAGCCGTTGCGATTATTCGTCAGCGAGTTAACTCTCTTGGTGTTGCAGAATCTGAAGTTGCTGCACAGGGCACTGGTGTTAACCGACAAATTATTATTAGCGTGCCTGGTGAGACCGGAAGAAGAATTGTTGATCTAGTTGGACAGACTGCTGAATTAAGATTTAGGCCAGTACTGGTTGAAGCAGCTGCGAATGCAGCGACAGTAGGTAGTGATCCCATTGCTTTACCGGCTGGCGTAACTCCTGAGTTAAGTGCACAGTTTGCTGCCCTGGATTGTTCGCTGCCAGAAAATAGACAAGGCGGCGTTAGTGGTAATGAAACTCAAGCAGTTGTTAGTTGCGATCGTGCCGGAGGAGCAAAATACATACTTGCTCCAGCTGAAGTTTTAGGAAAGCAAATTACTCAAGCAACTTCCTTGATTGACCCACAAGGAGCATCTGGCTGGTATGTAACTTTGGAGTTTGATGGTGAGGGAACAAGCAAGTTTGGTGCAATGACTTCTCGCTTAACAGGATTACCAGCACCACAAAATCAAGCGGCAATTGTTTTGGATGGCTTGGTTTATTCAGCACCTAGAATCAATGAGGCGATTAATACGGGTACAGCCCAAATTACTGGAAATTTTACGCAATTAGATGCGCAAGATTTGGCAAATGTACTCAAATATGGCGCGCTTCCACTTGCTTTTGATCGAGGAGAGGTTCAACAAGTTTCACCAACATTAGGTGCCGAACAATTACGCGGTGGCTTAATTGCAGGAATTCTTGGACTCTTGCTAGTTTTTATCTATTCAATTTTGTACTATCGAGGGCTTGGAATAGTCTCGGTCGGATCATTGCTTGTCGCAACGATTATGACTCTTCTTTCATTCTTGTTACTAGGTGAATGGATCGGATTTACATTAACTCTTGCAGGTATTGCAGGTGCCATCGTAGCTATCGGCATTACAGCAGATTCATTCATTGTTTATTTTGAGCGTATCAGAGATGAAGTTCGTGAAGGAAAATCTCTACGTTCTGCAGTTGAGACTGGGTGGGCTAGAGCCAGACGAACTGTGATCGTGGCTGACGTTGTTTCAATGATCGCTGCCATAATGCTTTATACATTTGCTGTGGGTGGAGTTCGGGGTTTTGCTTTCGCATTGGGTCTAACAACAATCATAGATTTGATAGTCGTTTTCCTCTTTACAAAGCCGTTAGTTACATACTTGTCTAAGTTTAATTTCTTTAACCAGGGACATCCGCTATCAGGTTTTTCTCCAAAATCCATTGGCTTGGTACAAACCAATTCATCTGAAAAAGCGGAGGTTAAGTAATGGCTAAATTTTCTGGCTTAGGTGGGCGCTTATACCGCGGCGAAACATCAGTAGATTTTATTGGTAAGCGCAAAATCTGGTACTCATTCAGCCTTTTGTTAATCATTATCTCTGGCGTAACTATTTTTACTCAAGGCTTGCATTTAGGCATTGAATTTAAGGGCGGTTCATCTTTTACTGTTAATAGCTCTAATGCATCAATTAATAAAGCAGAAGATGCTTTGTCAGCTGCTGGAATTGACTCTCAAACAATCATCCAAATGATTGGTAATGACAAAGTAAGAATTCAAACAGATGCATTAACTGGAGCCGAACAAGGTTCAGTCGAGAGTGCATTATCTTCCGAATTTAATGTCACAATTGATTCTATAGATTCACAGATCATTGGACCTTCTTGGGGAGAAGAGATAACACGCAAAGCAATTTATGGTCTTCTTGGATTCTTATTAGTTGTAATGATCTACCTAGCGATGGCTTTAGAAGGAAAAATGGCCGTTGCCGCTATTATTGCTGTAGTACATGATGTGTTCATTACTGTTGGTATTTATGCAGTCGTTGGTTTTGAAGTTACACCTGCAACTGTAATTGGGTTCTTAACCATCCTGGGATACTCTTTATATGACACGGTAGTTGTATTTGATAAAGTAAGAGAAAATACCAAGGGAATCGCTGCAAGCGGGAGAAGCACTTACTCACATGCTGCCAACCTGGCTGTTAATCAGACTATTGTGAGATCATTTAATACTTCTTTGGTAGCACTACTGCCTGTTGGATCAATTTTATTTGTTGGTGCTGGCTTATTAGGTGCAGGAACTCTTAAAGACCTTTCCTTAGCTTTGTTTATAGGCTTGGCAACTGGAACATACTCCTCATTGTGTATTGCTACTCCTATTTTAGCGGCACTTCGCGAGCGGGAGCCTGCAATGCAAGCTTTGCGAAAGCGAGTAGGAAATAGATCAGATAAGCCAAACACAGTAAGTTCAGTTCAGGAAAAAGTAGATCGTGGACCAAGGAATCAACCTAAGCGCGATCGTCGTAGATAATTAATTGAAGTAAGTCAGGGGTCAGCGCGCTATGACAACAACAAGTTTGTTAAAGCCGCTTGTCGATGGATTAACTAAATCTCATCCAGGGTTCGCACTTTCTGAGTTAGAAAAAGCTTTCGATGCTGCTGAAAAAGCACATTCTGGTCAATTAAGGAAATCTGGCGAGGACTACATCACCCATCCAGTTGCTGTTGCACAAATTCTTATCGATCTAGGAATGGATCTAGCAACGGTTATTGCAGCCCTATTGCATGACACGGTAGAGGACACTTCTTTCTCAGTAGAACAAATCAGAAATCAATTCGGCGAAGAGGTTTCATCTCTTGTTGATGGTGTAACAAAATTGGACAAGCTAACTTACGGTCCAACAGCGGAGGCTGAGACTCTGCGAAAAATGGTAATCGCAATGTCGAGAGATATTAGAGTTTTAGTCATCAAATTAGCAGATCGCCTTCATAACGCACGAACTTGGCAATTTATAGAAGATGATAAAGCAAAGAAGAAGGCTAGGGAGACTATTGATATTTATGCTCCATTAGCTCACCGATTAGGAATGAATGCCATCAAATGGGAACTGGAAGATTTGTCATTTAAGGTTCTAGAACCTAAGAAGTTTGATGAAATCGAACGGCTAGTGGGTGAGAGATCACCAGCAAGAGAACAATTAACTAATGAAGTTGTTGATGCAATCACAAGTGACTTAAAGCTTGAAGGCGTAACTGCGCAAGTCAAAGGTAGGCAAAAACATTTCTATAGCGTGTACCAAAAGATGGTTGTTCGAGGGCGTGAATTTAATGAGATCTATGATTTGGTTGGAATCCGAATACTTGTTGAATCAGTTCGAGATTGTTATGGAGTTCTTGGGTCAATTCATGCGCGCTGGAGTCCAGTACCTGGAAGATTTAAAGATTACATTGCCATGCCTAAGTTTAATTTATACCAGTCTCTACACACCACTGTTATTGGCCCGAACGGAAAAGCAGTAGAGATTCAAATCAGAACATTTGATATGCACGCTAGAGCCGAGTTTGGTATTGCTGCTCACTGGAAGTACAAACAGAAATCAAGCGATGGTGATAAATCTCCGGATGCGTTGTGGCTACGTCAGCTTCATGAATGGCAACAGGAGAGTGAAGATGTTACAGATTTTCTCGAGACTCTACGGTATGACTTGCGCACACCAGAAGTTTTTGTATTTACACCCAAAGGAAGTGTGATTGCCCTTCCGTCTGGCTCAACGCCAGTTGATTTTGCATATGCAGTACATACTGAAGTTGGAAATAAGTGTGTAGGCGCAAAAGTAAATGGAAAACTAGTCCCACTCGAATCTCATTTAATAAATGGAGATGTTGTTGAGGTGGTTATTAACAAAGGTTTAAATGCTGCGCCCAGTCATGATTGGTTAAATTTTGTAACTTCATCTCGTGCCAGATCTAAAATCAAGGCCTGGTTTTCTAAAGAAAGAAAAGAAGAGGCGATTGAAGCTGGTCAAGAATCAATTGCAAGGCAGATGAGAAAAGCAGGCTTACCTATACAAAAAATATTGGGAGGACATGCGCTTTTAGAGTTAGCTCATGAACTTAGATATGAGGATATTGAAAGTTTGTATGAATCTGTCGGTAATGGTCATATCTCTGCGCACTCAGTAATAGAGAAATTAATGATTCAAATAGGCACAGTAGACAGTCATCCCGAAAACGAACCAACCCCGCTTCAAACTCGAGTTAAGCGAGAGCGGAAAAGTATCACTGGAATTGATGTAGAAGGGGCCGATGATGTACTTGTAAAGCTTGCTAGATGCTGCGCGCCAGTTCCAGGAGATGAAATTACTGGATTTATAACTCGAGGCAGTGGAGTCTCAGTGCACCGAAGCGATTGTATAAATATGGGCGATTTGAAAGTTCATCAGTTCGACCGCATAGTTGGTGTGAAGTGGAATAATTCTGCAAAAAGTACTTTCCTGGTAAATATTCAAGTCGAAGCATTGGATAGAGCAAGGCTACTTTCAGATATTACTAAAGCATTATCAGATCAGCATGTAAATATTTTAAGTGCTTCAGTTGTTACCAATAAAGACCAAACTGCAATAAGCAAATTCCTTTTTGAAATGGCAGATGCTTCACATCTTGATACAGTACTAGCGGCTGTAAGATCAGTAGAGGGTGTTTACGACGTTAATCGGGTATTCAACAACTAACTTGTAAATTCAGTTAATCCTTTTTGAGCTTGTTCTAACCAAACTCGACGAGCAGCAGCAGCCTCTCGAGCCACCATAGCTTTAGCTGTTTGACCAGCAGCCTCAGCCTTTACTGCTTGTTTTTCATAATTTTCAATCGCTTCAGCTAAGCCTTGAACAACCTTATTAGCTTGAGCCTTTGCAGTAGGGTCGCTCTTTCGCTGGAAATTTCTTTCCAGTTCATTAATTTCATCTTCAATTTTCTTTATTTTACTGTCTAATGCAGATTTCTTTTTGCGATCTGTCATACCTATTCTTTGATACTTATCCATCAAATCGTTGAATTTTTTCTTTGCAGGTTTAAAATCAGTGATTGGAAGTAAGGCTTCGAATTCAGCTACCAGTGCTTCTCGCTTACTCAGATTCTCAACCATAGAGCCTTTGCGCTTTTCCATATCAGAATTTTTAGCTGTAAAGAAAGAATCCTGAGCAATCTTAAATCTGTTCCAAAGCGCAGTATCCGAAGATTTCTTACCTCTACCTGAAGCTTTCCACTGGTCCATTAGCGATTTAAAGCGCTTAGCGGTGTTTAACCAATCTTTAGAGTTAGCAAGACTTTCTGCCTCTTTAACAATCAATTCCTTGGCGACTGCAATTGATTTATGTTCTCCATCTAAGTTTGCAAAGTGCACTCTACGTCTTTTATCAAACTTATTTCGAGATGATGAAAACCTCTTCCAAAGCGCAGTATCAACTTTTTTATCCAGGCGAGGTGCTTTTTTCCAATCCTCTAGTAACTCTTTCAAACGTGCCGTAGTTACTTTCCAGGCTACTGAATCGACTAGAGATTCTGCCTCTGCAACAATTTTTTCCTTAATCGCAGCAGCTTCAACTTTGCGTGCCTCTCGCTCAGCAGCTTGAGCTGCTTTCTTTGCAATGTAAGCACCCTCATGTTCACTTATTAATGCTGGGATTTTTTCGAGAGAGCTAGATAGATTTTCTAGATCGCCAACACCATTTAGATCTTTGATTTGGTTTCTAAGTTTATTAACTGCTTCATGAGCATCGCTTGGTACCATTGCACCTGATCGAATTCTCGCCGCAAGTAGCGCAACCTCTGAAGCCACCATTTCAAATTTTTTTACAAAATAAGCCAAAGCTTCTTCTGGGCTTTTGCCTGGATAAGAGCCGACCGCTCGATCTCCAGTAGGGGTGATTACATAAACAGTGCCATCTTCGGCAACTCGACCAAACTTTGCAGGATCTCCTATAAGTACCGCTGCTGCCCCAGTATTCGAAAGGTTTAAAGACTCTTGGCTATTCATAATGCTTACCTTTCGTTGCACGATCGCTATGAAGCTTTCGTTATGGGGCGGCGTAGTAATTAATTTTGCAAAATTGCATTTTAATTACAGGTTTAGTGCTGGCTAAAAGATAGCCTAGATAGGTATTTTTTGGGAAATCCGCCGATAGTTAGAGATGAGCAGAGGGGTGAGCGTGCTTATTGAACGGGTAGTTGCCCCCTATTTTGAAACAAATTGTTGGATTTTAGCTCCAGAATCTGGTCAGGAGTGCGTCATCGTGGACCCCGGCATCGGTAAACCGGATTTAGTTAAGAACGTCAAAGATAAATTGGAGTCGCACAATCTTAAGCCAATTGCAGTTTTGATAACTCATGGTCACTTAGATCATTTTTTCTCGGTATTTCCGCTAACAAAAGAAATTCCAATGCAGACATATATTACAAAAACTGATCGATTTCTACTTGAGAATCCCATGGGTGCACTTGATAAAGGAGGAGTAAGTGAACAAATTCTTGAAGCTTTCGGTGCCAAAAATTTAAAAGAACCAGCTGATGTGGTCGAACTTGAAGATTTTTCAAAATTAGTTTTAGCTGATTTAAATATGGAAGTTGTATTTGCTCCAGGGCATACCAAGGGCTCCGTTATGTTTACTGTAGATGATGCACATCTTATTTCTGGGGACGTGCTATTCGCTGGCAGCATAGGGCGGACTGATTTACCTACCGGATCGGCACAAGATATGAAGAAAACCTTGCGTGAGCGAATTTTAACGCTACCAGATCATCTAAATGTCCTGCCTGGGCACGGTGGGCAAACTACAATCGGAACCGAGCGCGTAAGAAATCCTTACCTGCAAAATGATTTTCTCAATCAGAGTGGGTGGTGAATATGAGTAAGTTTCAGGCACCCAAGGGCGTGAGCGAGTATTTTCCTCCCAACTCTTTGCAATTTGAATATGTAAGAGATCAATTAATCAATAATGCAAAAGTAGCTGGCTACTCATTGATTGAATTGCCAATGTTTGAGGATACTGAAGTTTTCACTAGGGGTGTTGGTGAATCAACTGATGTAGTCAGTAAAGAGATGTATACCTTTGAAGATCGAGGCGGAAGATCAATCACGCTAAGACCAGAGGGCACGGCTGGGGTAATGAGATCAGTGATCGAACACAATTTGGACCGCGGTCAACTACCCGTCAAACTTTTTTACTCTGGGGCATTTTTTAGAGCAGAGCGACCACAAGCCGGACGTTACCGACAATTTTATCAAGTAGGAATTGAAGCAATTGGCTACAACGATCCAGAGATTGATGCTGAAGTTATTTCAGTTGCTGATTCTGCTTTTAAAGCTTTAGGGCTGAAGAATTATAAACTCAATATAACCTCATTAGGAGATGCTAAGACTCGTGATTTACATCGAAAAGATTTAGTTAAATTTATTGCTGGATTAGACTTAGATGAAAGCACCTCCGAAAGGGCTAAATTAAATCCATTAAGACTCTTTGATGACAAGCGCGAAGAGATTAGATCTAAAATGCAAGGTGCACCACTTATCTTGGATTATCTAAGTGTTGAAAGTGCAGAACATTTCAGTAAAGTAAAACAATTACTTGAGAGTTTAAAAATAGATTACTTTGTAAATCCAAGAATGGTCAGAGGGCTGGATTATTACACGGGAACTGCATTTGAATTTGAGCATGAATTGCTCGGAGCACAATCTGGCATTGGCGGTGGTGGAAGATACGACGGCTTAATGGGGTTACTTGGTGGATCAGATCTAAGTGGCATAGGTTTTGGTCTTGGAGTTGATCGAGTATTAATGGCGTGCCAGGCCGAAGGTTGCCTGCCAGAGTCGATTAACCCGTTACAACTTTTCATCGTCGCAATATCACAAGAGGCAAAGTCAGTTGCTTTTAAATTAGTAAGTGAACTTAGAACTTTGGGTGTGACATGCGATATGGCATATGGAGATAGGGGATTAAAAGGTGGCATGAAGGCTGCAGATAAAAGCGGTGCGTTATGCACGCTCGTAATTGGTGATGATGAAATCTCCTCTGGAAATTGTGATCTTAAGATAATGAAGAGTGGAGAAAATGTATCTAGTACTCTTAAGGCTTCTGAATTAGTAGTAAAGTTAGGAAATATTAAATAATGCTACGTTCACATGATGCCGGATCACTTAATGCTAAAGCGGTTGGTACAAATGTAACTTTGGCTGGCTGGGTAGCTAGAAGAAGAGACCATGGTGGAGTTGCCTTCATTGACCTGCGAGACTCAACTGGTGCAGTCCAGGTTGTAATAAATAATGAAAAAATAGCTGGTGAGCTACGCGCTGAGTGGTGTGTACTAATTGTGGGAACTGTAAAACTCAGGCCGGCTGGGAATGAGAATAAAGAGATTGCAACTGGAGAAATTGAAGTGGTTTGCGAGTCACTTGAGGTTCTGAGCGAAGCTGCTCCATTGCCTTTCCCGGTAGATAGTGGTGATATTGGAAATATTTCAGAAGAGGTAAGGCTTAAGTATCGGTATTTAGATTTAAGACGCGAAGGTCCTTCTAAAAATTTAAGACTTAGATCTAAAGTGACATCTGCTATTCGAGAGGTTATGACGGAGTTAGATTTTTTAGAAATTGAAACACCATATTTAACTCGGTCAACCCCTGAAGGCGCGAGAGATTTTCTGGTACCAGTTCGCCTACAACCAGGCTCTTGGTATGCCCTTCCGCAATCTCCTCAATTATTTAAACAGCTTTTAATGGTGGCAGGCATGGAAAGGTATTATCAAATTGCAAGATGCTTCCGCGATGAAGATTTTAGAGCTGATAGACAACCTGAGTTTACGCAACTTGATATTGAACTATCTTTTGCAGATCAATCTGATGTCATAAGAGTTGCAGAAAAGGTAATAGCCAGTGTTTTTGATCAAGTTATTGGACACAAAATCTCTCTTCCAATTCCTCATATGACCTATAAGGATGCAATGCGTGATTATGGTTCCGATAAACCAGATTTAAGATTCGAAAATAAAATTGTCGAGGTAACTGAATTTTTTAAGGAAACTAGTTTTAGAGTGTTCCAGGCGGATTATGTAGGCGCAGTTGTAATGCCTGGGGGAGCAAGTTCACCACGACGTGAACTAGATGCTTGGCAGGAGTGGGCAAAAGCTAGAGGGGCAAAGGGGCTGGCTTATATATTAATTGGTACAGATGGCACACTAACTGGACCAGTAGCAAAGAATCTTTCTGAAAAAGAAAGTACAGGTATCGCAAATTATGTAGGGGCTAAGAATGGAGACGCTATATTTTTTGCAGCAGGCTCTGCAGTCGGATCACAGAATTTGCTGGGTGCAGTTAGATTAGAAATTGGTAGCAGATGCAATTTGATTGATGAAAAAGCCTGGAAATTCGTTTGGATTGTTGATGCTCCTATGTTTGAACTTAAGGATTCGGAGAATCCAACATCTGGTTGGACTGCCGTTCATCATCCATTTACTGGACCAAAGCCTGAATTTGCGAAAAACTTTGATTCTGAACCCGAAAATGCTTTGGCCTATGCATATGACATCGTTCTAAATGGAAATGAAATCGGTGGAGGATCAATAAGAATTCATCAAAGAGAGATGCAACAAAGAGTTTTCCAGACTATTGGATTAACGCAATCTGAGGCTGAAAGCAAATTTGGATTTCTACTAGAAGCCTTTAATTATGGCCCACCACCACATGGTGGTATTGCATTAGGTTTAGATCGACTTTGTGCTTTGCTCGCTGGTGCCCAATCAATTCGTGAAGTGATTGCATTTCCAAAGACGGCTAGCGGTGGTGATCCACTTACTGGTGCACCTACTCCAATTACGCCAGCACAGCGAAAAGAGACTGGCGTAGATACTCCAGTAGATGCTAAATAGTCACTACCTTTTCAGGTATTCTTCCTAACATGGGTCCAGGTGGTATCGCTACAATCATTGCAGCCTCTTCATTGGCTGTAATAGCTATTGCTATTTCTTACACAGTAATTCGACTGTCTAGGCTAATAGATGAGGTTACCCAAACCATCTCAATGATTAATGGTCCTTTAAAAAATCTAAGTAACGCTGGTAAATCTATTGAACAACTAACCAAAAAAATTTCCAAAACTGCTGAGAATTTTTTGGATGAAAACCCGATTGCTATGAAGGCTGCTGCTGCAGTTATGTCAGCTGCAAAGTTAAAGAAAAAGGGTAAGAAAAAAAGTAAAGCAAAGGATTAGTAATTGAACTCCGCAGAGATTAGATCACGCTGGTTAAAATTTTTCGAATCAGAAAATTCACTAAATCTTTCCCATACAGTTGTGCCTTCTGCATCCTTGATTGCTGATGATCCGAATCTTTTACTAGTTAATGCTGGAATGGTTCCATTTAAGCCATTTTTCTTGGGTGAGGTTAAACCACCG
>LIBD01000003.1 GCA_001437855.1 Actinobacteria bacterium BACL4 MAG-120820-bin23
GTAAATTAACTTTTGCTGATCTACCCGCCCCGGAGGTGCCACTTGAAGCAACAACAACAATGTCATCAACCTCTATAAAGTTCAGGGCTGGCGCAATTGCTAGAGAGATAGCTGTGGCATAACAGCCAGGATTAGCAATTCTTTTTGCCTGCAGGATTTGATCATGCCCTACTAGCTCCGGTAATCCATAAGTCCAATGACCTGGATATTCACTTGTGTAGTACTTCTGCCATTGCTTTGAGTCTTTAAGTCTGAAATCAGCGCCCAAATCTACAATGCGCACATGGTCTGCTATTTCACCAATTAGTTTCGAGGATTCGCCGTGCGGTAAAGCGATAAAGACCAAATCACACTTATTCATTTCCACTACTGACGTAGCTTTGAATTCTTGTCCTGCGAAATCTGTTAAGTGCGGATGAAAGTCAGTAATTAACGCACCGGCATTTGAACCCGCTGCGATATAGCTAATACTGAAATTTGGGTGTGAGTTAAGCAATCTCAGTAACTCACCACCGGTGTAGCCACTGGCACCAACAACACCAATTTTCATATAAATATTATACAGGCACAAAGCATAAATATGCAAATATCTGCATGATTATGCATTAGACTCTAGGAACAGCGCCAACATCCTTTTTTGCCTGCTCAATCGCTTGATCTCGATACTTTGCTACCTCATCAGATGTAAGAGTTCTATCTGAGGCACGAAAGGTAAGGGTAAATGCCAGGGAAATTTTTCCTGCCCCGATTCGATCGTATCTATCGAATAAGTTAATTGATTCCAATAAATCCCCTGCCCCGATTTTCAATGAATGCTCAAGCTCAGAAGCGGAGACATGGCTTTCTACAACTAAAGCTACATCTTGAACTACAGCGGGCATGCTTAGGATCTTTGAAGGCTTAATTACTTTTGAGACCGGCAGTTCGCTCAAAATAACTGCAAAGGCACAACTTCTTTCTGGAAGATTTAGTTCAGCTAGCACTCTGGGGTGTATCTCACCTGCATGAGCAACTACTTTGCCATCGACTTTAAACTCTGCACATCTACCAGGATGCCATGGCGCTAGTTCACAATTGGCTATTTCAAAATTATTTCCAGTTGCTGTAATAATCTCGATAACTTTGGAAACCGCATCACTCCAGTCAAATTTAGAGCCTTCACCTTGCCAGGTACTTTTCAGTTTTTCACCAGAAACAACTCCAGCTACAAAAAGCATTTGTTTAGGCACACTTGCAAAGATCTCTTGGATTGTCTTAGCTGATGGCCGCTTGTTGGTTTCTGGACTTTGGCCTTTAATTGTTTTTGCAGTATTTCTAAAGACTGTACCTATCTCAAATATGGCTAGATCTTTAGCCCCGCGAGATAAGTTGCGTCCCAAAGTAGTAAGTAGGCCGGGAATTAAATGAGTGCGTAGAAGTGGAGCATCCTCGGACATAGGGTTGAGAAGTCGAAAGGATTTGGCACGGTCGCCTGTAAAACCTAGTAAGTCAATTAGTTCTTGGCTAACAAATGGGTAGTTAATAACCTCAGTAAAACCTTGATTTGCCAAACTTGTTGCAACTTGCCTTCTTCTAATTTGCATATCAGATAACTTTGCGCCTGCTTTACCCACCGGCAAGGTAAGGGGAATAACTTCATACCCAGTTAGTCGAGCAATCTCCTCAGCAAAATCTGCTGAGCTTTCTAAATCAGGTCGCCATGTGGGAACCTCAATATTTAATACTGCACCCTTACCCATAACTTTACAACCAATCAATAACAGCGCATCTCTAACTTGCTTGATCGAATAACTCTTGCCGATCAACTTAGATATTGATTCTATTGAAATCTTAACCTTGCGTTTTTTTATAGCTATTCCTGCTGAGCTAGAACCAACATACTTCGCATCTGCTAGCTCTATTAATAAAGCGGCTGCTCTACCTGAAGCTATTTCAGTTAGAGCCGGATCTGTATTTCGTTCAATTCTTCGAGATGCTTCACTAGATAATTTATGAAACCGAGAATTTTTTGCCACACTTGATGGATTAAAATGGGCTGCTTCTAATGCAATACGTTTAGTTTCATGGGTTACCTCCGAAGCAAGACCACCCATAGTTCCAGCTAAAGCCAGGACTGAATTTGAATCGCATATCACCAAATTATCTGGCTGCAATTTCCGTTCGACCTTATCTAATGTAGTCAGCTTCGTAAATTTATTTGCACGGGATACTTTTAGACCACCATTTATGACTGCAGCATCAAAAGCGTGTAAGGGTTGACCAAGTTCAAGCATCACGTAGTTTGTTATATCTACAGCAAGTGAAATTGAACGCATACCGCATTTTTCAATTCGACGCTGCATCCAAATCGGAGTTTGCCTCTTGGCATTAACGTTCTCGACTGTGCGAATAAAAATCTGATCTGCCCCAGTCTTATCTTCAATCTTGACTGTAATAGCTTTTGCTGAATTTAAACTTTTTAGCTTGCTATTTTTTACTAATTCAGCTGGATCAATGAATTTACATTTTAATGAGCCGGCCAACTCTCGAGCTAATCCCCTGATAGACATTGCATATCCGCGATCTGGATTTACGGCAATATCAAAAATTACATCAGTGATCTCCAGGAGTTTGATCGCATCACAACCAATTTTTCCTTCAGGCAAAACAATTATTCCAGCATGCTCTTCACTAATTCCAAGTTCCTTGGCCGAACAGATCATTCCATCACTAAGTTTTCCATATGTCTGTCGAGAGGAGATAACAAAGTTACCCGGTAAAACTGCTCCTGGAATAGCGACTACAACCAAATCATTCACTTTAAAATTTCTTGCTCCGCAGATTACAAATCTCTTCTTTCCGCTGCCAACATCTAGGCCCACATACCTTATGGGTTTCTTATGCTCGGTAAGCTCTTCGATCGATAGAACTTTTCCTACAACTAGCGGACCTTTTAAATCCTGACCTTGATATTCAATTGATTCGACTTCAAATCCCACTCTTGTAAAGGCTTGAGATATTTGTTCGGCAGTAATTTTCGCAGGCAGATTAACAAATTCTTTTACCCAGCTCAATGGAAGTTTCATTTTTTGCCAACTCCAAAACTTTGTGAAAATCTGACATCGCCTTCAACAATGTCATGCATATCTGTAATCCCGTGCTTTACCATTAATGTACGTTCTAACCCCATGCCAAATGCGAATCCACTAAATTTTTTAACATCCACACCACATGCGATTAGAACTTTCTCATTAACCATTCCACATCCGCCCCATTCAATCCAGCGTCCGTTAAAAAATATGTCAACCTCTGCAGAAGGTTCGGTGAATGGAAAAAATGATGGGCGCAATCTTGTTTTAACATCATTACCAAAGATTGATTTAGCAAAATAATCCAATGTACCTTTCAAATCTGCCATAGTTATATTCTCATCAACTACCAAACCTTCAACCTGATGAAATACTGGGGTGTGAGTAGCATCCAATTCGTCTGCCCGATACGTCTTGCCCGGACAAATAACGTAAATTGGTGGTTTCTGAGTAAGCATTGTTCTGATTTGTACTGGAGAGGTATGAGTTCTTAAAACTAGTTTTGCTTCTAGTGGTTCAATAAAAAAAGTATCCTGCATGCTTCTGGCCGGATGGTCTGCAGGAATATTCAAAGCGTCGAAATTTAGCCACTCTGACTCTAATTCTGGACCCTCGGCAACGTTGTAACCAAGGCCGATGAAGAGATCGGAGATTTCATTAGTCAAAATTGTTAAAGGATGTAGACCGCCTTCCAAAGTTCGTGGCTTTGCAAGGGTTACATCAACTCTTTCCGTCTGAAGGACCTGTACATCTCTTTCACTCTCTAATTCCTCTGTCTTTTTTCTAAACGCTTCATTTACTTGCGATCTGGCATCACCAATGAATTTACCAAAATCTGATCGGTCTTTTGCATCTAAACTTCCCAAAGATTGATTTGCTCGAGCTAATGGAGATTTATCGCCAAGGTGATCGATTTTTACTTGCTTTAAGGAATCAAAATTTTTGGTGTTTGCTATTTCAGAAAGGGCACTTTTAAGATCAAGTTCAATCTGATTCTTGTCTAAAGCCATATTCGTAAGTCTATAAGGACAGGCCCACAGAATGCAGGACAATTGCCGCGGCACTAGCCACATTTAAGGATTCAGCAAAGCCCTTCATCGGAATTGAAACGGTTTTTACTTCCTGCGGAAGTTCAGGCAGCCCCCTGGCTTCATTTCCAAATATCCAAATTGAAGGGTCCTTGACGGTTTTTGTCACAAACTCAGAATCTAATGTTTGAGATCCATTAGCGGATAGGGCATAAATCTGGGCGTTACGACTTAAGCAAATATCCATAAACTCATCAATTTTTACATTTGGAATCACTGGAATATGCCACAACGAGCCAACACTTGCTCTGACAGTTTTAGGATTAAAAATATCAACGCTCTCTTCCGAGAATATAACAGCATCAAACCCACAGGCATCTGCAGTCCTAATAACCGTTCCTGCATTTCCTGGATCTTGAATCTGCCAAAAAAAAGCAATTTTCTTCGGCTCTAGCTTCCAAAGATCACTTAGTTTTAAAGATTTAGTAGAGCAGAGTGCCAATATTCCTTGTGGAGTTTGAGAATCTGCCATCGCATTCATTACTTGCTCTGAGACATCGACTATATCCAAACCTTCTAATACCTGCTGACCAATAGCTGAATATAATTTTTTTAAGCCCACCTCTGTAACGTAGATGGTCTTAAGTGATAGTCCTTCATTTAATTTTGGATTTATTGCTTCTCTTACCGCCTGAATGCCTTCAACAACAAAGGTGCTCTCGCTATCTCGTGTTTTCTTACCTCTAGAGCCAAGTAGAGCCTTAACTCGCTCAATATGTGGCGAATTAAGGCTCGTAATCTTTTCCATCTAATTAGATTAGAAGTATTAAGCAGTAACTATATTTTTGCGAGCAACTTCAACAAGCTTTGTAAAGGCAACTGGATCGTTAGTTGCAAGCTCTGAAAGAACTCGGCGATCAACTTCAATTCCGGCAGCTTTCAAACCTTGTATTAAACGGTTATATGTCATCCCGTTATTACGAGCTGCTGCATTGATACGTTGAATCCAAAGTCTACGAAAATCACCTTTCTTATCTTTGCGATCATTAAACGCATAGACAAGAGAGTGAGTTACCTGCTCCTTGGCCTTGGTGAATAGACGAGATCGTTGACCTCGGTATCCAGCAGCACGCTCTAAAGTTGTGCGACGTTTCTTAGCCGCGTGTACTCCACGTTTTACTCTAGCCATTTGTCTCCCCTTACTTCAAACCAAGCATGCGCTTAGCAGCAAATGTGTTCGGTGCTTTTGCTTCAACATCGCCAGTTAAGCGGCGAGTTAATCTAGATGATTTACGCTCAAGTAGGTGGCGTTTACCAGCACGCTCGTGCATAATCTTTCCGGAACCAGTGACGCGGAATCGCTTCTTTGCACCACTATGGGTTTTCATCTTTGGCATACTCTCGACCTCCTGTTGTTTAAAAAATCTATTTTGCTTTAGTGCCTGATCCGGCTTTTTTTACTGAACCCGTCTTCTTAGCTGGCCCAAGAACCATTGTCATGTTACGACCCTCTTGCTTAGGCGCAAACTCAACAACAGATACTTCAGCTAACTCCTCAGCAAGCTTTTGTAGTAATCGATATCCCATTTCTGGACGAGATTGTTCTCTTCCGCGAAATTGAATTGTTACCTTCACTTTGTCACCACCGTTTAAGAATCTTTCGATATGAGATCTCTTGGTCTCATAATCATGAGGCTCAATATTTGGTCGAAGTCGCATTTCTTTCACAACAATGTGTGTCTGATTCTGTCGAGCTTCCCGAGCTTTCTGCGCAATTTCGTACTTATACTTTCCGAAATCCATAATTTTGCAGACCGGTGGATTGGCATCTGGTGAAATCTCAACAAGATCTAATCCGATCTCTTCTGACAACTTAATTGCTTTATCAATTGCTGTCACGCCGAGTTGTTCGCCGTCATATCCAATTAACCGAACTTCAGGAACACGAATTCGATCATTTATACGTGGCTCTGTGCTGATAACTTCTCCTTGCTGTTTCGCTGGAACATTCATTACTACACAAGCGAAAAACAGCCGCACTTCATTCGAAGCAACCAGTTCGCCGAAGCGAAGTAGGTGGGAGCGTATGCATCCACTTGATGAGTGAATACTACCCAATTTTGGGCTATCCAAAAAATCGATATAGCCGAGTGATTTCAAACTCATTTCCAGCCAAAACTCTTCGCTTAAAGCCCAATTTAAGCCTCATATTTCCGAGGCATCTCATGCTTAAACTCATCTAGCACTAAACTTGCCAAGTGATGAAAAAGGACGAAATTCAATCGATTACTAATGTTGGCTCCGGGCTAACAATTGATCAAGCTGCTCGGCAAAAGAGATATTTCATATCAATGATGATCAGAACAGCGTGCTTTGTCTTAACAGTAGCCCTACCAAGTCCATATAGATGGGTAGCTTTGATTGGAGCGTTAACGCTTCCTTATATTGCAGTAATTGCTGCAAATGCTGGCCGGGAAACAATTAAAAAGGATGCTGTTTTTGCTCCTAGACAAAAAAGACTTACTTAGTTTTCTTGAAAGTTCTGCCTTTCATATAAATCAAAATATAAACCCTTTTTGTTCACCAGTTCTTCGTGTGTACCTCTTTCAACAATACTGCCACTATCTATTACAAGAATCTGATCAGCATTTACAATCGTAGATAGTCTGTGCGCAATTACGATACTGGTTCGATTTTTTAGAACTTCCTTTAGAGCTGCTTGCACTAAAGCTTCATTCTCTGAATCTAAATGCGCAGTGGCCTCATCTAAAATAACTAAACTTGGTTTTTTAAGTAACAATCGTGCAATTGCTAGTCGTTGCTTTTCTCCACCGGAGAGTCTGTGCCCTCTTTCTCCAACAACAGTATCTAAGCCGTTTGGTAAACCTTCAATAAAATCCCAAATTTGCGCAGCTCGACATGCGTTCTCAATTTCGTTTTTAGAAACTTTAGAATCTGCATAAAGTAAATTTGCATAAATGGAATCATGAAACATATGTGAATCCTGAGTAACTACCCCGATATTTTCTCTCAATGACTTAATCGAGTATTGCCTAATATCTAAACCATCTATAAATATTCCCCCACTTGTTACATCATATAATCTTGGAATTAAAGAGGAGATGGTGCTTTTGCCAGCACCTGACGGTCCAACTATTCCAGTCAAAGTTCCAGGCAAAACGGTAAATGAAATATTCTTTAAGACTTCACCGCTCTCAACCAACTCAGGTTTTGCTACCGCTTCAAGGGAGGCTAACGAGATTTCTTTGGCTGACGGATAGGTGAAACTAACTGAATCGAATGTCACCTCTGGCTTATCAGTCTTTAGCATCTTTGCATTTTGAGACTCGGTGACCATAGGTTGCAGATCCAGAACTTCAAACACTCTTTCAAATGAGACTAAGGCGCTCATTACATCTACTCGCACATTAGACAGTGCTGTCAGTGGTCCGTACAAACGAGCTAACAAGGCGGTAATTGCTAATAAAGTTCCGACGGTGAGTTGATCATTTATCGCAAGGTGTCCACCAATGCCATATGCAACCGCTGTGGCGATTGCTGCAATTGATGTTAATGCAATAAAGAAAATACGATTTAACATTGCAATGGAGATACCTATGTCAGCAACTTTTCTAGCTTTGATAGCAAATTCAGATTTTTCTTTCTCTGAATCTCCGTAAAGTGATACTAGTAGAGCACCCGAAACATTGAAACGCTCGGTCATATTTGAGGACATCTGAGCATTTATATCAAATGATTGCCTAGTAAGACCTTGCAGTTTACGACCTATCCATTTTGTCGGAATCAGAAAAACTGGTAACAGAACAAGTGAGACTAAAGTAATTTGCCACGAGAGCGTCAACATTGTAATTATTACTAATAGTAAACTTAACGAATTACTCACTACACCAGATAGCGTTGAGGTGAAAGCTTGCTGTGCACCAATAACGTCAGAGTTAAGTCGTGAGATCAATGCTCCTGTTTGAGTTCGGGTAAAAAATGCTATTGATTGTCTCTGGACATGTTCAAAGACCTGCTTTCTTAAATCATAAATTAATCCTTCACCAATTCTGGCTGAAAACCACCTGCCAATCATGCTAAAAACAGCATCCAATATGGCAATGATTCCAACTAATACTGCAAGCGAGGTCACTAATTCGAAGTCTTTTGGTATCACACCATCGTCAATTAACTTTCTAAGAAGCAAGGGGGAAGCAATAATTAAGAAGGCATCGATCACAACAGTGATCATGAAAAAGATCAGCGAGATTTTGTAAGGAATTGCAAATCTAGTGATCCGACTTATTGTGCCCGGTTTAAGTTTTTGATTCTTTACAGATTGATCAGCAGTTAACGATCGAAAAGACATCCAAGTCGAGTGCATTGACATAAGATGACAGTAGTCAGTTAGAAAGCAAAGTTAAACTGTGAAGCCAATCGAGCGTAATTGTTCGCGACCATCGTCTGAAATCTTGTTTGGGCCCCAAGGCGGCAGCCATACCCAATTTATTTTTACATCAGAGGACAAATCAGCGAGGACTTGTCGTGTTTGATCTTCAATTACATCCTGAAGTGGACACGCAGCCGATGTAAGAGTCATATCTAAAGTAACAATGTTTCCTTCATCAATTCTCATGTCATAAACCAAACCAAGATCGATAACATTAATTCCTAATTCAGGATCAATTACATCCTTCATAGCCTCTGTTACATCGTCTGTTGTTGTCATGATTTAAATTCTACTGCATCACTTGACTTGATGCATCTTTAAATGCCATCCAGCCAAGGAGAGCGCACTTGATTCTTGCAGGAAACTTTGACACTCCAGCAAATGCAACCGCATCTTCCAAAATACTCTCATCCCCTACTGATTGACCTTTACTCTGCATTAATTCAACAAAATTATCTAAAATATTCATAGCATCTTTATAACCTTTACCAACCAATAAGTCACTCATAACTGATGTGCTGGCCATAGAAATCGAACACCCGACTCCATCCCAGGTTAAATCTGTGACCACGCCACCTTTCATAGATAAATTCAAAGTTACCTCATCGCCACAGCTGGGGTTATTGTGATGAACTTGTATGTCTTTATTTGCTGACAAACCTTTGTGGTGAGGTGAGCGATAGTGATCAAGTATTACCTCTTGATAAAGTGAATCCAATTCCATTATTTGCTGACCTTAAAATATGACTTTACTTTCTCAATCGATTCAAGCAAGGAATCAACATCACTTTTAGAGTTATATAGATACAAAGATGCTCGAGTTGTACCAACTAAATTTAGCTTGCGCATTAAAGGCCAGGCACAATGGTGGCCAGTTCGAACAGCGATACCGTATTGATCTAGCACTTGGCCTACATCATGCGGATGGACCCCTTCTACCGTAAATGAAACCACTCCACCGCGATCTTTCATATCTACTGGGCCAATTACCTTGACTCCAGAGATACCTACAATTCCTTTTAGAAGATATGAGGTCAAATCTTGCTCGTGCTGTGCAATATTGTGCATACCAATATGATTTAAGTAATCTATCGCTGCAGATAATCCAACAGCTTGAGCCATATTTGGAACACCGGCTTCAAATTTTCTTGGCGTGGCTGCCCATGTTGCACTTTCCATAGTTACAGAATCAACCATAGATCCACCAAACAACGAAGGTTCCAACTTTTCTAACAAATCAAATTTTCCCCAGAGCACACCAATTCCAGTTGGACCCAAAGTCTTATGGCCTGAGAATGCAAGAAAATCAATGTCTAGTTTCTTTACATCTAGAGCAAAATGCGGTGCTGATTGACAGGCGTCAAGCACCACTAATGCACCTACCGCACGTGATGCTTTTACTATAGTTTCAACTGGCAGAATACTTCCTAGAACATTGGACTGATGAGTAATTGCCACAATCTTAGTTTTCTTTGTAATTACTTGATCTAGATTTGTTAAATCAATTCTGCCATCGGCAGTCACCGATAACCACCTAAGCTCCGCACCGGTTCGCTTTGCCAATTGCTGCCAAGGTATCAAATTCGCGTGATGCTCCATTTCCGTCACGACAATTTGATCACCAGCTTTTATGTTGATTCTAGAGTCTGGATTTCCAAATGAGTAAGCAATTATGTTTAAGGATTCGGTAGCACTTTTAGAAAAGATAACCTCATTACTTCTAGCTCCAATAAAAGCTGCAACTTTTTCTCTAGCTGACTCATAAGCTTCGGAGGCTTCTTCGGCTAGTAAATGGGCTCCCCTATGCACGGCTGCGTTTACTGTGCGATAAAAATTGCTCTCAGCTTCAATGACAGAGTTAGGTTTTTGAGATGTAGCACCGCTATCTAAATAAATTAATGAATTCCCACCCCGAACTTTACGCTCAAAGATTGGAAAATCTTTTTTGCAGCTAGATAGATCAATGCTCATAAAATTACGCAGTTATATACGCTGCGTAACCTTGCTCTTCTAATTTGTCGGCCAGCTCAGGACCACCAGCTTCTACAATCTTTCCGTTTGCAAAAACATGCACAAAGTCAGGCTTTATGTATCGAAGAATTCTCGTATAGTGAGTAATCAGCATTACACCTAGATCTGAGCTAGCTTTTACTCTATTTACGCCTTCAGAAACAATACGTAATGCATCCACATCAAGACCAGAATCTGTCTCATCAAGAATTGCAATCTTTGGCCTTAGTAACTCCATCTGTAGAATTTCATGACGCTTTTTCTCTCCGCCAGAAAAACCCTCATTCACATTGCGCTCCGAAAAAGCGGTATCAATATTTAGAGAAGCCATTGCCTCTTTAACTTCACCAACCCATGTTCTTACTTTAGGAGCCTCACCTCGGATAGCAGTTACTGCAGTTCGCAAAAAATTAGAAACAGAAACACCAGGTACTTCAACTGGATACTGCATTGCAAGAAATAATCCAGCCTTTGCTCGCTCATCAACACTCATCTCTAGTACATCATTTCCGTCCAGAGTTACTGAACCACCAGTGATTAAGTACTTAGGATGACCAGCGATTGAATATGCAAGAGTTGATTTTCCAGAACCATTAGGTCCCATAATTGCATGAGTTTCACCTGACTTAACTGTTAAATCTACTCCGCGCAATATTTCTTTGTTACCAGCCTCCGTAATAACGCTAACTTGTAAATTTTTGATCTCTAGTACGCTCATAATTGTCTCCTTAGTTAGTTACTACTACTTGGTTGCCGTTTACTTCAACTTTAAATGTTTTAAGTGCAGATGTGGCTGGCGGTGTTAGTGCTTCGCCGGTACGTAGATCAAATTCGGCACCATGAAGCCAACACTCGATCTTTGTTCCACTTACTTCACCTTCAGATAATGAGGCTTCAGAATGTGTGCAGGTATCTTCGACTGCAAATACCTCATCTCCAACACGAGTTAGGCATACTGCAACACCATCAACCTCGATAGCTACAGGTTTACCACTAACTAGTGAATCAAATGCCACTTCAGCCATTATTCACCAACCCTTGATAATTCAGATTCAATGCGATTCATTAATCTTTCTTCAATCTCCTCATTTTTTAACTTACTTATAATCTCAGCAAAAAAACCGCGAATTACTAATCTGCGAGCAATATCTGCTGGAATTCCTCTAGATTGCAGGTAGAAAAGTTGTTCATCATCAAAGCGTCCAGTAGTACTAGCGTGGCCTGCACCAACTATCTCACCAGTTTCAATTTCTAAATTAGGAACAGAGTCAGCACGCGCACCATCTGTAAGCAATAAGTTTCGGTTTAGTTCATAGGTGTCAGTTCCTTCAGCGCCCTTATTAATATAGACATCACCTATCCACACGGTGCGCGCGCCTTTACCGGCAAGAGCTCCCTTGTAGTTCACCCGGGATTTAGTGTTTGGAACACTATGGTTTACATGGATACGATGTTCAAGATGTTGTTCATCAGTTGCAAAATAAACGCCATACATTTCAGCACTAGCTCCCATGCCGGTATATTCAACTGTAGGGCTGATGCGAACTATAGATCCCCCAATTGACACAACATAAGAATTAAATTGAGCATCCTTACCAATAATTGCATGATGTTGAGCAAGGTGAACAGAGTTTAAATCCCACTCCTGTAACGTAATAAAATTGAGGCTAGAACCAGCCGCAAGTGAGATTTCAATTTCTTCACCCAACTTACCAGCACCATTATTTTCAATAACTACAGTGGCTCGACTATTTACTCCTATTTGAATTGCAGTTCGACTTACCTCAGCAGTTGGCCCACATTTTCGCTGTAGAAATATTGGCTCAGCAATTTCAGTGTTATCAGCAATCGCTAGTAATGTAATTTTCTTAGCCTCTTTGCGAACTCTGTTTGTTACGATATCACTGGCCGCGTATGCCGGTGGATGATCCGATGTATTCGGAGTTGTCAGGCTGACGCCTTTTGGTAAATCAGATTTGGCAAAAAGTGAAACATTGTCAGCTACCGAAACTTCTAAGTCATGTATGCCAGATAATTTCTTTAATGGCGTAAACCGCCAAGCCTCCTCACGACCGGTTGGCGTGAGGTAATTAGTAGTTAACTGACTCATTAACCAACAGCGCCTTCCATTTGTAACTCAATTAGACGGTTGAGTTCAAGTGCGTACTCCATTGGCAGTTCTTTAGCTATTGGCTCAATAAAGCCACGAACGATCATTGCCATTGCCTCATCTTCGCCAAGTCCACGAGACATCAAATAAAATAACTGATCATCACTTACTCTCGAGACCGTAGCTTCATGACCCATAGAAACATCATCTTCGCGCACATCAACATATGGATAGGTATCTGATCTTGAGATTGTGTCCACGAGTAAGGCATCACATTTCACAGTGCTCTTAGAGTGGTGTGCACCTTCTTCAACTTTAACCAATCCACGATATGAAGTTCTGCCACCACCTCGGGCAACAGATTTAGAGATAATTGTTGAAGATGTATAAGGAGCTGCATGAACCATTTTGGCTCCGGCATCTTGGTGTTGGCCTTCGCCAGCAAATGCAATAGAAAGTGTTTCACCTTTTGAATGTGGTCCCATCAACATCACTGCAGGGTATTTCATAGTGACCTTTGAACCGATATTGCCGTCAATCCACTCCATAGTGGCACCTTCAGCACAAGTAGCTCTCTTTGTTACTAAGTTATAAACATTGTTAGACCAATTTTGGATTGTTGTGTATCTAACACGCGCATTCTTTTTCACAATGATTTCAACAACAGCTGAGTGGAGTGAATCAGAAGAGTAGATTGGTGCTGTACAACCTTCTACATAATGAACATAGGAATCTTCATCTGCAATTATTAGTGTTCTTTCAAATTGCCCCATATTTTCAGTATTAATTCGGAAGTATGCTTGAAGTGGAATATCTACCTTCACACCCTTTGGCACATAAATAAAAGAGCCACCAGACCAAACTGAGGTATTTAATGCTGCGAACTTGTTGTCGCCAACTGGAATTACTGTTCCAAAATACTCTTTAAAAAGATCCTCATGCGTTCTTAAAGCAGTATCTGTATCTAGGAATAAGACTCCCTGTTTTTCTAAATCTTCCCGAATTGAGTGGTAAACAACCTCAGATTCATATTGGGCAGCAACTCCTGCAACCAATCGCTTCTTTTCGGCCTCTGGTATACCCAAGCGGTCATAAGTATTTTTAATATCATCTGGAAGATCTTCCCAAGATGTTGCTTGTTTTTCGGTTGAACGAACAAAGTATTTAATTGTGTCAAAAAATATTCCACTTAGATCTGATCCCCAGGTGGGCATTGGTTTCTTATCAAATAAAGCCAAACCTTTCAGCCTAAGATCGAGCATCCACTTTGGTTCATTTTTCTTCGCCGATATATCGCGCACGACATCTTCATTAAGACCACGACGACTATTTGAGCCCGCATCTGTTTTATCTGACCAGCCGTACTCATACTTTCCAATACCTTCAAGTTCTGGATGAGTTATTTGTGACATTATCGTGCTCCTTCTTTCATTTTGGACTTACTTATTTGGGAAATATCTGATGGGATAAATGTTGTACAAACTCCGTCACCATGAGCAATAGTTGCTAGTCGTTGAACGTGCGTACCTAGAATTTTTGAAAATGCAGCTGTTTCAGCTTCACACAGTTGTGGAAACTCTGATGCGACGTGAGCAATTGGACAATGGTGCTGGCAAATTTCTTCACCATTTCCCATTTTGTCTGTAGTGGCCGCATAACCCTCTTTGGTGAGCAACTTGGCTAACACCTTTGCTTTTTCCGAAACACTCTTTTTTGAATTAATGATCGAATCACTTTTGCGCTCAAACTCTAACGCTCTAGTTTTGGCAAACTCATCAACTAGATATGAGCCATTCTTGCTCGCCATAAACTTTAATGCCGATACCGCTAAGTCATCATAGGAGTGTTCAAATTTTTCTCTACCTTGATCAGTCATTAGAAATACCTTCGACGGCCTGCCTCTACTTCGCAAGGTAGCGCTTTGGTATGGCTCCCGACAGGTAAGAATTCCTTCAGCAATTAGCGAATCTAAATGTCGCCTTACTCCAGCCGGAGTAATCGCGAGTTTTTCAGCAAGCTCAACGGCGGTGGCTGGACCAAACTCTAGAATCCTGCGGGCCACTTGATCACGAGTCTTATCGGGCTCAGTCTTTTTCACAACATAAGTGTTGCGTAATTCTTCACTTTATGCCAGTCCCAAACCACAGAAGCAGGTGTGAAATAGGACTTACCCACCCCTATTTTAAGCCCTGAGTTACCGGCAATCAGTAGGCTTAAATCATGCTTGTGGCCAAAAAATCATTACGTGGGCGAGTTTTAGGTCTGCTGGTGTTTTTACAATCTGCCTTAATAGTTACTGGTGGCTCAGTTCGCCTAACCGGATCTGGACTTGGTTGCCCTACCTGGCCAGAGTGCACGCCCGGCTCTTATGTTCCGGTTGCTAATCAGGCAGAGGGGCAGCTACATGCTTGGATTGAATTTGGAAATAGATTACTTACATTTGTTTTATTAATTTGTGCATTGGCAGTCGTAACATTCTCAGTCAGAGTATCGAAAAATGCCGCTAACAAGGAGCGAGTCAGATCCCTAGCCGCGTTGCAAATTTTGGGAATTTTTGGGCAGGGAATGCTTGGTGGGGTTACCGTATTAACTGACCTTCACCCACTTACTGTCGCAGCTCACTATTTGCTATCAATCTTATTAATTGCCGGTGCAATTTCATTACGGTATGAACTTATTGGCACACCGGTTGAGAAAACTACAGGCTTAATTAGTTTTTTAATGCCAATCTTTGTTTGGCTAACTTTCTTGGTATTGGTAGCCGGCACGATAGTTACTGGCAGTGGACCACATGCTGGAGATGAAAAGGCGGAGCGATTTGGTTTTGACCCACAAGTAGTCTCATGGATCCATGCCGATCTTGTTATTGCCTTGATAGTTCTAGCAGTAATGCTTTTACTTATTGCACACCAATCTGGAATGTCACTACTTGTTCGTCGTATTGGAATATTCCTGCTTATCGCATTCTCGCAAGGTGTTATTGGATATATCCAATACTTCACTGGCCTTCCTGAAGCCCTTGTTGCCGCTCATTTGATAGGTTCTACACTAGTGTGGGGTTCGGTTTGGAGTATTGCAAAGATCAGTAATTCTGGATTTAGAGTGCAAGGACTCAGACGATGAATAAGTGGATTGACTTAGATGATCAGGCGGTTGCGATCTCGCGCGCCTTAGCAATGGATGCGGTGCAAAAAGTTGGCAATGGCCATCCAGGCACTGCTATGGCATTAGCTCCCGTTGCCTATACTTTGTTTCAAAGAATTTTAAGACATAACCCAGTTAAGCCAGATTGGATTTCTCGGGATCGATTTATTCTCTCTTGTGGGCACTCCTCTCTTACCTTATATATTCAGCTTTTTTTATCAGGGTATGGCGTAGAGCTTGAAGACCTAAAGAATTTTAGAACTTTTAATTCACTTACCCCTGGTCATCCTGAGTATGGGCACACATTGGGTGTTGAGACCACAACTGGCCCGCTAGGCCAAGGTGTAGCAAATGGTGTTGGTATGGCAATGGCGGCCAGATATGAAAAAGGATTGCTAGATCCAGATAACACAACTGATATTTTTGATCATAATATTTGGGTTCTTTGTTCAGATGGTGATCTCCAAGAAGGAGTAAGTGCAGAGGCCTCTTCCTTGGCCGGAACTCAAGCATTAGGAAATCTAAAAGTAATTTATGATGATAATAGAATCTCTATTGAAGGTGACACCCATGTTGCTTTCACAGAGAATGTCTCAGCAAGATATAAATCCTACGGCTGGGAAGTCATTGAGGTAGTAGCCAAGAAGGATGGTAATGTCGATCGAGAAAAACTTGAGAAGGCGTTGATAAAAGCTGCTGCTCACAATTCCTCGCCAGTTTTAATTCGTTTACAAACTGTTATTGCCTGGCCCGCTCCTAACGCCTCTGGAACTGCAAAGTCACATGGTTCAGCACTTGGCATAGAGGAGATTGCGCAGACTAAAAAGATCCTAGGTATCGATCCTAAAGAATCATTCTTTGCACCATCTAATGTCATTTCTCACACAAGGCAGGTAAAAGAACGAGGGGCAAAACAATTTGCCGACTGGGAAATAAAATTTGCTAAGTGGCAATCATTAAATCCAGAGCAGGCTGCCCTTTTAAATCGACTATTAAAAAAGCAATTACCAACTAACTGGGCTAAAGATCTACCAATTTTTTCACAAGACAAGGAAGTATCCACCAGAGCTGCCTCTGGAAAAGTTATTCAAGCACTTGCTGAAAGATTACCTGAGTTTTGGGGTGGTTCTGCCGACTTAGCCGAAAGTAACAACACGACAATTGAAGGCGGTAAATCATTTTTGCCAAGCTCAAGCAAAATGGCAGATGCTAATCCCTACGGCCGGGTTATCCACTTTGGAATAAGAGAGCATGCGATGGGGGCAATACTGAACGGAGCCGCCTTACATGGTTTGGTAAAGCCATTTGCTGGGACATTTCTAGTTTTTAGCGATTACATGCGAGGCGCAGTTCGCCTTTCGGCTCTAATGCAACTACCGGTTACATTTGTTTGGACCCATGACTCAATTGGTCTAGGTGAAGATGGACCAACACACCAACCCGTTGAACATCTTGCTGCACTACGCGCAATTCCTGGGCTTGAGCTAGTAAGACCAGCTGATGCTAATGAAGTATCTGTCTGTTGGAAAAATATAATTGAGCGTGCTAAACCTACTGGTCTGGTTTTATCTCGCCAGAATTTACCAGTGCTTGATCGGAGCAAGTATGCAGCTGCAACTAACGCAGTTAAGGGAGCTTATGTTGTTGCTTACGGTGATGAATTATCAAAGCAATGTGATGTGTTACTAATTGCAACCGGCTCTGAAGTAAGTATCGCATTGCAAGCAAGAGAGGTTTTGGCTGAAAAAAATGTTAAGGCTAGAGTTATTAGCATTCCTTGTTTTGAATGGTTTTTTGAACAGTCCCCTGCATATCAGGAGGAGGTAATGCCTAGGAAGATTAAAGCTAGGGTAAGTATTGAAGCTGGAGTTTCCCAGCCTTGGTATAAAATCATTGGCGACTATGGCATTGCAATCTCGCTAGAACACTTTGGTGCTTCAGCAAGTGCCTCAGTTCTCTTTAAGGAGTTTGGTTTTACTGCCGAAAATGTTGTAGCAGCAGCGACAGAGAGTATTAAAAGAGCAAATGGGTAATGAAGCTGGACATGATCACTCAGATTTAATCTCCAAGTTAAATGAGATACTCCCTAAAATCGCAGCAAAAGATTCCTCACTATGGGGGCCAACTAGTGAGGCGCCCAATCGACTAGGTTGGGTCGATCTTCCGGTGACTTCTCGGCAATTACTGCCAGAGCTAGATGCCCTATCTGCCTGGACTCGAAGTAACAAATTAGACCAGTTTGTTCTTTGTGGAATGGGTGGTTCCTCGTTAGCAACTGAACTAATTGCTAAGACCAATAGCAAGAGTATTACGATCTTAGATTCGACCCACCCCGAGCAGATAATTAAATCTACTCCTAAAGATCTTGCAAGATCTCTGGTTATTATTGCCTCTAAATCCGGTACAACTATAGAAACGCTCTCTCATTTTAAATTCTTTGAAAAACTTTTCTTAGACTCTAATCTTGAACCTAAGAATCATATTCTTCTTATTACCGACCAGGGTACTTCTTTAGATAGTAGCAGCCGTAAATCAGGGTATAGGGTTTTCAACGCTAACTCGAATGTAGGCGGAAGGTTTAGCGCTTTAACCACTTTTGGATTATTGCCGGCCTCATTAACTGGCACAGATGTTTCAATACTGCTAGATGATGCAGAGAAGATGAGTAAATTACTGGTGGAGCCAAACTCCATCGCCGTTCAAATTGCGATAGCCATGTTTACTAGATCAAAACAATTTGTCTACTTTGTTGAACAGCAGAGTAGTACCCCAGGACTTGCAAGTTGGATTGAGCAATTAATTGCAGAGTCAACTGGCAAAGATGGCATAGGAAGATTACCCATAGTTGTTAATGGATTAAACCAGACAAATCAGGAGCTAAGTATTGGATTTAAAGATGGCCAGTACGATCTTGTAGTTAAGGGCTCCCTTGGTGAACATTTAATACTATGGCAGTGGGTGACAGTATTACTTTGCTTCTTACTTGAGGTTGATCCATTTAATCAACCCAATGTGACAGAGGCTAAAGACAAAACCAGTAAAATACTCACCGATCTTAGTGCCGGTAATTATGTTCATGAGCAGCCCAGGATCATAAATAAAAATTATGACTTGTTTTCGAATTTAGAGATTTCCTCTGTTTCAGATTTTCTGAATCTGCCATGTGCTTACTTTTCAATTATGGCTTTTTTACCCTCATCTTTTGAGCAAGAGCTAATAGGAGTACAAAATCATCTGATCTCTAAACTCAACAAACCGGTTACTTTTGGCCTAGGGCCAAGATATCTGCATTCGACCGGACAAATCCATAAGGGTGGTCAAAGTAATGGTGGATTTATTCAAATAACTCAGGAGATAAAAACGGAGCTAGTTATACCAGGTGAACAATATACATTTGGCCAGTTAATTTCTGCGCAAGCATTGGGGGACGAAAACTCTTTGACTGCTAGAGGAGTACCACTGCTTAGGATTCACATAAAAAACAAAGATTGTGCCCTTTTAGAAATATTTAATTAATCCTCACCACGTAGCTTTTTTAGAGCTATATCGAGAATCTTATTTGCTTCAGCCTCTGTGCGACGTTCTTTTACGTAAGCTAAGTGAGTCTTGTAGGGCTCATTTTTTAAAGGTAGTGGCGGCTTATTTTTATCTCTACCTGCTGGGAAACCGCATCTTGGACAGTCCCATTCAGCCGGAATTTCAACGGTTCCATCTTCAGCGAAAGAGGGCTTAGTCTCATGACCATTAGCGCACCAATATGAAATTCTAAATCTTGCAATTGATTCACCGCGCTCTGCTTCGCCCATTGGGCCAGCACCAACACGAGAGCCTCTTATTGAACTTCCACCAGCCATGATTAACCCCTAATTCTTAAGAACCAAAGAAAGTGCAATGACGGATGAGAGCCAAACGCCACCGACAACAATTGTTATTCGATCTAAATTCTTTTCGACAACTGAAGACCCACCATAAGTTGAAGAGACTCCCCCACCAAATAAATCTGATAAGCCAGACCCCTTGCCCTTATGAAGCAGTACAAGGATGATCATCAAAACACTTGAAAGAATAAGAATTATTGTTAGAGCTAAACTCATTTTCTCGCCTTCAACGCTCGGTTAATCAATAGGAGAATAGGATACTATCTTTAAGCAAAATAACTTAAATTCTCGCTATTGGGCCTTATTTAACACTCTATGAAACTTGGAAATACGAGCAAACTCCTCAGGATCAAGGGAGGCCCCACCTACTAAAGCACCGTCCACATCAGCTTCCTTCATGATATCCAGGGTATTGATGGATTTAACTGAACCACCATAAAGAATTCGACAATTATCAGCAATCTCATCACTACCAATTTTTCTTAACTCATCTCTTATTGCACTGCACACTTCTTGAGCATCCTCGGGGGTAGCAGTTTTTCCAGTACCGATTGCCCATACTGGCTCGTAAGCAATTACTATTTTCTTTAGATCTGGCTTATGGAAACCTTTAAGTCCATTCCGTAACTGCTCTAAAACAAACGAGATGTGATTACCCGCTTCTCGAATCGCAAGTTCTTCGCCGATACAAAAAATTGGTTTTAGTTCATTTGCTAATGCTGCTTTAATTTTCTTATTTATCTTTGCGTCATCTTCATTATGATTAGCTCGGCGCTCGCTATGGCCAACTAAAACATATGTACAGCCAAGCTTATTTAACATGGAGCCTGAAATTTCACCGGTATATGCTCCAGATTCGGCCGTTGATAGATCTTGCGCTCCGTAAAGAAGTCTTAAGCGATCTCCATCCACCAAAGTTTGAACCGACCTAACATCTGTAAATGGAGGAATTACAACAATTTCAACCGCATCATAATCTCTATCTTCCAGTGAATAGGCAAGCTTTTGCGTAACCGCAATCGCCTCTAAGTGATTTAAATTCATTTTCCAGTTACCAGCAATAAGTGGTTTACGCATTTACTACTCCTAACTTAAAGCCATTAGGCCTGGAAGTTCTTTTCCTTCAAGATACTCAAGTGATGCACCACCACCAGTTGAGATATATCCAAAGTCTTGATCTGCAAATCCTAGTTTACGAACCGCAGCAGCTGAATCTCCCCCGCCGACTACAGCTATTCCATCTACTTTTGTGAGTGCTTGGGCAATCACCCTTGTGCCATTTGCAAAATTTGGAAATTCAAATACGCCCATTGGCCCATTCCAAAAAACAGTTTTACATTTTTTTATCTCGAGCGCAAATATATTTGCGCTATTTGGGCCGATATCTAATCCCATCATATCCTCAGGAATTTGGTCTGCTCTCACAATCATTGGAGCAGAGTCTGCAGTAAATTCAGCTGCAACAACAATATCCTCTGGTAAGACTAACTTAACTCCGATCTGATCTGCCCTTGTAATTAACTCTTTAACTGTCTCAATTAGATCTACTTCGACTAGAGATTTTCCGATACTAAATCCCTTTGCTGCCAGGAAAGTAAAAACCATTCCGCCGCCAATTGCTAGTACATCAACTTTTTCAAGTAGATTAGAGATTACTCCTATTTTGTCTGAAACCTTTGCTCCGCCCAGCACAACCCCATATGGGCGAGATGGATTCTTGGTCAATTTTTCAAGAACTTCAACCTCATTAGCAATTAGATCACCTGCAGCATGGGGCATAAGATTTGCTAATTCAAATACAGAGGCGTGCTTGCGATGTACTGCACCAAATCCATCACCAACATAGTAATCCGCGTAGGTTGAAAGCTCTTTTGCTAATTTCAATCGCTCGTTATCATCTTTACTGGTCTCGGACTCCTCGAACCTAATATTTTCTAGTAATAAAATTTGTTTAGGTTTAAGACTCATCGCTAGTTCGCTAGCACCTAGTGCTGATTCAGAAAAAATAACAGATGTTCCTATTAATTTTTCTAATCTTTCTGCAACCGGGCGCAAGGACATTTCCGATTTCCGTTGACCCTTTGGTCTGCCTAGATGGGCGACGATAACGATTGAACAATTGGCCGCAACTAGTTTCTTAATAGTTGACATGGAAGCGACGATTCTGCCATCGTCAGTTATAACGCCATCCTTTATTGGGACATTCAGATCACATCTTAAAAGCACTCGATGTGATTGAAGGTTTAATTCAGAAAGTTTCTTTAGTCCCATCTAATTAAATAGTTTTACCAATATATTTAATTAAATCAACCAAACGATTTGAATAACCCCACTCATTGTCATACCAACCAACAACTTTTACCGTGGTACCAATGACCTTGGTTAGACCAGCATCTAAAATACAAGAGCTTGGGTCTGTCACTATGTCAGCAGACACAATCGGATCTTCTGTGTAAGTCAAATACCCTTTTAAGGATCCCTCACTAGCTTTCTTAAGCGCAGAATTTATCTCACTAACGCTAACCTCTTTTGCAAGCTCAACTGTTAGGTCAGTCGCAGAACCAGTTGGGACTGGAACCCTAAGGGCATAGCCATCAAGTTTTCCCTTCAACTCCGGCAAAACTAACGAGATTGCTTTAGCAGCACCGGTTGAAGTTGGAATTATTGAAAGTGCCGCGGCTCTAGATCTTCGCAAATCTTTATGCGGGAAATCCAAAATAACTTGATCATTTGTATATGCATGAATAGTTGTCATTAATCCCCGAACAATTCCGAATTCATCATTTAGTACCTTTGCCATTGGTGCTAGACAGTTGGTTGTACATGAGGCATTAGAAATAATATTGTGTTTAGTTGAATCATACTTATCATGATTTACGCCCATAACAATTGTTATGTCTTCATCGGTAGCCGGAGCAGAAATAATCACTTTCTTAGCTCCAGCAGTTATATGCTTTTTGGCATCTGCAGCCTTCGTAAAAATTCCAGTGGACTCAACCACAACATCAACGCCCAATTTACCCCAAGGTATATTCGCAGGATCTCTTTCCGCACTTACGGCAATTGTTTTTCCACCCACGGTGATACTTGATTCAGTGTGTGTAACTGTCTGTGAGAGTCTGCCAAGAATTGAGTCGTACTTCAAAAGATGCGCCAGGGTTGCATTATCGGTCAGATCATTTATACCAACAATTTCAAAATCTGCTCCAGACTCCAGTGAAGCCCTAAGAAAGTTTCTTCCAATTCTGCCAAAACCATTTACGCCAACTTTTAACATGAGTTCCTTAATCTAAAATAAAAAATTATCGCCACAACTTTGTGAGAGGGCAATCTTATCAGGAAAAAAATACTCTAATTCAACAGATCTGGACTAATGCTTGCCTCAGTATCTGGTACTCCCAATTCCCTGGCTCGTTTATCGGCCATTGCAAGTAAGCGACGTATCCGTCCTGCAATTGCATCTTTTGTCATTGGAGGCGAAGCTAAGGAACCAAGCTCTTCAAGGCTAGCTTGACCATGTAAAACTCTTAACTCTCCTGCTTCTTTTAAGTGACTTGGTATTTCTGGACCAAGTATTTCCATTGCTCGCTGGACTCTGGCAGAAGCTGCAACGGCAGCTCTTGCTGACCTACGTAAATTTGCATCATCAAAATTTGCTAAGCGATTTGCTGTAGCTCGTACCTCACGTCGCATTCTGCGCTCTTCCCAAGCAAGTACCGTCTCATGAGCACCAAGTCTTGTTAATAGGGCGCCAATCGCATCACCATCTCGAATAACTACACGATCCACACCACGAACTTCACGTGCTTTTGCGGTAATTCCAAGTCGTCTTGCAGCGCCTACTAACGCAAGAGCAGCTTCAGGTCCTGGACAAGTAATTTCCAATGCAGAGGAGCGACCCGGTTCAGTTAATGAGCCATGAGCTAAAAAAGCTCCCCGCCATGCTGACTCTGAATCACAAATTGCTGCCGAGACTACTTGTGGGGGTAGACCTCTAATCGGTCTATTGTTTGCATCAACTAAGCCAGTTTGTCTAGCTAATGCATCTGCATCAGCAATCACTCTTACAATATATCGACTGCCTTTTCTAATTCCACTGGAAGAAACAACAGATAACTCACTTTCATGACCAAAAATTTCAGATATATCTTTGCGTAGCCTTCTAGCAGTTTGAGCAGCATCTAGTTCAACCTCAACAATTATCTTTCCAGCTGCTACGTGAAGTCCACCAGCAAATCTAAGTAGGGCCGATACCTCGGCTTTTCTACAGCATGGCCTAGTTACGGAGAGCCTTCCTAGCTCATCTTTTACTGCCTCTGTCATTGCCATTTAATCTCCCCCGTTATTTATGTGAATATCTAAGCAGGTATTACCCTAAAATGTGGCTGAAAGCGGAAATTAGTTTCTCTCTATCATGACGGTAGTTCTGCTCACTATTTTTCAAATCTAATGCTATGACTTGGCCACCGCACTTTTTTACAAGGTCATAAAACCTTGAGTCAGCATCATTTTGAGAGTTATCAATTAGCGCATAGTCAAATCTAAAACTTGGTGCATGTTTCAAAACTAGGAGTAGATGCTCCTCTAAAGGCTTGTCGTAGTACTCATCGGCTACTTTTTTATCCGGTAAATTGAAGATGATAATCTTTTTAGCTTTACTTTGCTCTAGCATTCTTGCTTGTTCTTGATGGAGAAAATGTGG
>LIBD01000004.1 GCA_001437855.1 Actinobacteria bacterium BACL4 MAG-120820-bin23
CCAAACTAACTGGCCTGGCTCCAGCCCTAATCTTTACTGCTGAAAATGATCCACTTGTTGATGATGGTAAAAACTATTACACACTACTAGTAAACCACTCTGTGCCTGCATTTTATAAAGATTATCCTGGTCAAATTCATGGTTTTTTCAATTTAAGTGGAGTAACAGCAGATGCTGAGTTGCTATACTCGGACATCTCGCGTGAGATTAATTCTTTGTTAGGAAGAGATAAATAATTGACTAAAACTGGCTGGGGTCGCTTTGTCTTACTTGGATTTCTTTGGGGAATCCCCTACCTATTTTTGAAGGTAGCTGTTGAAGAGATATCTCCAGAAGTAATCGTATTCTTTAGAGTATTTATTGGTGCATTAATATGTCTACCAATTGCTCTAAGTAAAAGTCGCTTGCGAGTAGCAAGGAAGTATTGGCCATTTCTAATTTTGTATTCGATAACTGAAATGATTGGACCTTGGTATTTAATTACCCATGCTGAGAAGGAAATCTCCTCTGGACTTACTGGATTGTTAGTAGCCACAGTGCCGATCTGGTCGGCAATTCTTGCCTCAATTTTTGGCGATCATACTGTGTGGCATAAAACAAGGTTATTTGGATTGATTATTGGCTTTATGGGAGTTGTAGCTGTTGTTGGGATTGAATCTTTTGGCGGCAAGCAAGATATAGTTTCAATTGGAATGGTTATTTTGGCAGCAGTTGGTTATGCCTATGCAATAAATATGATTAATCGTCGAATTCCACACATACCTGCTATCGCTATTAATACTTGGGCAATGATTATTACCTCAGTTGTATATTTGCCATTTGCAATTATTACTTGGCCAGCTACTACACCTTCAGTTGAAGCAATCGGCTCAGTTATCTCGCTAGGTGTGCTCTGCACCGCAATTGCATTTATTGTTTTCTTTAAGTTAGTTGCAGAAGTCGGTCCTCCAAGAGCTTCTTTGATAACCTACTTAAATACTGCGGTTGCAGTTTTGCTAGGAGTTCTACTACTGAGTGAACCTATTACGTTAGGAATAGCTTTGGGATTACCACTAGTGCTTGTGGGGTCATATTTTGCTAGTAAAAAAGTTACTCGGTAAATCCTAATCTAGCTAACATTTTTGGATCCTTCTGCCACTCTTTAGATACTTTGACATGGATTTGAAGAAAAACTTTCATACCCACTAAGTTTTCAATAGATTTTCGAGCAAGTGTGCCAATTGCCTTCAATTTACTCCCTTGGGGACCAATAATTATTCCCTTCTGACTATCTCTTTCGACATGCAATGTCGCTATAACATCAAAAATATTTCCACTATCTCGTTGCCCAAACTCATCAATAGTGACCATTACCGAGTGAGGTAATTCTTCGTAAAGCTCAGCAATCGCTGCTTCTCTTATTAAATCAGCCATCATCAGCTCTTGCGCTTGATCTGTGTTTATATCTTTTGGATATAGCGCAGGAGAATCTGGCATGGAATTTGAGAGTAATTCCAAAAGTAACTCCGTTTGATCCAAATTCTTTGCAGAAATTGGAATAATTTCTGCTTTTGCTAAACTTAATCTTGCTACAAAATCATTAAGATTTGATAATTTTGCTGCTAACTCTGACTTTGAGATCATGTCGATTTTCGTTATAACTATAAATAACGGTTGTCCAGATTTTATTTGCTTTACAATATATTCATCACCAGCTCCTATTTCTTCATCTGCTGGTAAGCAAAGAATTATGCTGTCGGTTGAATCTATATTTTCGCTAGCCATTGAATTTAATCTGGTACCAAGAGCTGTTTTTGGTTTATGTATCCCGGGTGTATCAACCAATATGATTTGGTAGTTATCTCTATTAACAATTCCTCTTATTGGGTTTCTTGTAGTATTTGGATGGTGGGATGTAATAACTATTTTACTTCCAACCAGTGCGTTTACTAAGGTTGATTTTCCAGTATTAGGACGTCCAACCACCGCAACAAAGCCTGCTTTAAAATTATTCATTGCCCATATTCTCTCACCTTTTCTGCACCTTCAGTGCATGGGAGTTATAAGCTCCAAAATTTCGTTAAAACTAGTTGCAATATCGGCAACTCTCTCAGAAATTAATCGATGACATCCTTGGCTTAATGGTGATGTAATTTCGCCGGGGACAGCAAATACTGGTCTGAATATTTCTGCTGCATCTCTGGCGGTTCGAATAGAGCCACTCACATACTCAGCCTCGATGATAACTGTTGCTTTTGAAATTGCTGCAATTAATCTATTTCTGACTAAGAACCTAAATGGCTGGGACAAAACACTCGGCATGACTTCACTTATTAGTAATCCATTTCTTGTGATCTGATCAAATAGCTTCAAGTTTTCTACTGGATATAGGTGATTGAAGCCTCCGGCTAAAATACATATGGTTTGCTTGCCTAGACTTAAAGTTGAAATATGAGCTGCGGTATCTATGCCAATTGCGCCACCACTTACCACCGTAAAATCTGCCTTTGCAGCTTGGGTAGCTAAGAATTTGGCACTTGATACTCCATAACTAGTTGGTTTCCTACTTCCTACAATCGAAATAGAGGTTTTTAAAGTTTCAAGTATTTCTCTATTTCCCTTTAGGAGAAGTCCGATTGGTGGGTTAGGTAAGTCTTCCACCCCAATTGGCCAGTCGAAATCCCTGGGAGTGATAAAAAATGAGTTTGAATTCTTAATTTCTTTTCTAGCCTTCAATACATCGGTTTTCATTATTTTGTCTCTAATAATCGATAATGAATTACTTTCTGAGTAGTGACTTTTAGAAGTTATATGATGGTAAACAACTTGGGCGCCAAGATCTGATATTTGGGCGCTCCAAAAAGGGTCTGCTGGTTCAATACAAGTAAAAAGAATTAGTCTGCAATCTTCTTCAGTAAGCACTTGATTAACTTAATCAGAGATAACCTTTGATTGTAGAACCTAAAAATTCTGTGAATTAGTTTTTAGTTTTTAAGATTTCAGCAATATTTGAAAATGATTTTCTATGAATAGGTAGTACTCCATACTTCTTTATGGCGGCGGTATGTAATGCTGTGATATACCCTTTGTGATTAGCAAGCCCATAATTAGGATATTTGCGATCTAGTTCTATCATTATTCGATCTCGATAAACCTTAGCCAATATAGACGCAGCGCTAATTGATATTGCAACTTGGTCACCCTTCCAAACCGCAAGATTTGGCTCAGTCATACCTGGTATTGAATATCCATCAGTCAAAATATACTCAGGCTTTACTTTCAAAGCATGGACAGCCCGTCGCATACCTTCAAGATTACACTTGTGTAAACCTAGAAGATCAATCTCAGCTGCTGAAAATTCAATGATTGAGTAGGCAACTGAATTATTCAATATTACTTCATACATGCGATCTCTTTGAGGTGCTGATAATTCTTTCGAATCTCTGACTCCATCTAGTTCCGATGAAGTTGGATCTTTCAGAATAACCGCTGAGACTACTAGGGGTCCGGCACAAGGACCTCTGCCGGCTTCATCCACTCCTGCAATTTTTGTAATTCCAGATTGCAAAAGTTTGCTTTCAATCATTTCTATGGTTTTTCTTGTACTGGAACCTTTTTTAGGTCTTCACCTTTAGGGATAAAAGTAGCATTTGTAAACGGCCAAACAATAAATGTAGCGCGTCCTACGACTTTACTTAGTGGAATCATTCCATTATTTGCGCTTTCAGGGTGAAACCTTGAATCTGCACTGGCTCCACGGTGATCACCCATTACCCAAATAAATCCTTTAGGTATATCAACATTAAATTTCATTTCGCTTGGCTTATCGCCTGGATAGATGTATGGCTCCGTTATAGAAACCCCATTTACCTGAACTTTCCCAGAAGAATCGCAACAAGTAACATTATCCCCGCCCACACCAATTACGCGCTTTATTAAATATTGTTTAGCAGGATCAGGTAGTACTCCAACAGTAATCAAACCACTTTTGAGCTTATTAGAGATGCTTGAGCTCTCACTCATTGGTGCCTCGCCTAGCCATTTATCTGGATCAGAAAAAACTACTACCTCACCACGTTTAATTTCACTAAATAAGGCTCCAAATTTGTTTACAGCAATTCGATCTCCAACTTGTAATGTGTTCTCCATTGAACCTGATGGAATAAAGAAAAAGTGGAGAAAAAACGTTTTAATTACAATTGAAATTATTAGGGCTGAAACTACAATTATGGGTAGTTCCCGAAGGAATGAACCCTTCTTAAACATAAGTGATAATGCTTAAGCTTGTGGTGTTTCTTCGGCGGTAGCTTCAGCAACTACTGCTTCAGGTGCAGCTTCTGCAACTGGTGCTGTCTCTTCCGTAGGAGTTGATTCTGCAACTGGTGCTGTCTCTTCCGTAGGAGTTGATTCTGCAACTGGTGCTGTCTCTTCAACTACTGGAGCACTTTTAGCCGCAAGTCTTTCAGCAGCTTTTTTCTTTAAAGTTGTAGCACCATCTGCTGGCTCGTTCATAGCTTCTTTAACAGCTGCCTCGTAAGCAACCCTCTTATCAATTCGTGCAGGTTGTAACTTTAAAGTGCCTTCACTTCCTGGTAGGCCATTAGCTTTTTGGTAATCACCTGTAATTTTCAATAATGCCGTAACTGCTTCAGTTGGTTGTGCTCCAACTCCAAGCCAGTACTGAACTCGCTCTGAATTCACTTCAATTAAAGAAGGTTCGGATGCTGGTGAATAACGACCAATTTCTTCAATCGCTTTTGAATTTCTAGCTGAACGAGAATCCGCTATAACAATTCGAAAATGAGGTGTACGAATCTTTCCAAGTCGCATTAACTTAATCTTTACTGACACAAAACTCCCTATAGAAAATTATTTTGGATTTATCTTATGTAAACAGCGGGGGCGTTCACATTCGACAAAATTACGGACTAAATTGCTATGGGTTAGAGGGTCCCATTCGCAGGTGGCTAATCTTGCCAGTATTAAAGCCATAACCCAAATTGGGAAGGTAGTAGGTCAAATTCCCTCTTCTACGGCTCGTTTGGCAGGATTTCCAGATCGAGATTTCTTCTTTGGTTTTTGGCTAACCTGATTGGCTTTTGGCATCATGCCCATACTGCCTGCACCTGCTAAAGCCGGAGGGATGGAACCCGAGCGCATTTGTTTCATTACTTTTTGGGCTTGCGTAAAGCGTTCTACTAATGAATTTATCTCAGAAATAGCTCTACCGCTGCCTTTAGCTATTCTTGCTCTTCTTGATCCATTTAATACTTTTGGATCGTTTCTTTCCAACGGTGTCATCGATTCAATGATTGCACGAGTCCTAACTAACTCTGTTTCATCAAAATTCTGTAATTGCTTTTTCATACCAGCAGATCCAGGTAATAAACCAAGCAGCTTATTCATACTTCCCATGTTTTTCATAGCTTCAAGCTGAGATAAGAAATCTGTAAAAGTAAAATCCTCCCCCTTGATAAATTTATCTTCAAGATCTTTAGCTGTTGCTTCTGGCATTGCTCGCTTTGCTTGCTCAGCTAAAGATGCAACATCTCCTAAACCAAGAATTCTTGAAGCCATTCTCTCTGGATAAAAAAGGTCGAAATCTGCAGTATCTTCACCAGTGGCAGCAAAAATTATTGGCTTACCTGTTAACTCTACAATTGATAATGCGGCACCACCTCTGGCGTCACCATCTAATTTAGTTAAGACCACCGCATCAAATCCGACGCCCTCAGAAAAAGCCTTTGCAGTTCGAGCAGCATCTTGGCCCGTCATGGCATCAACTACAAAAAATATCTCATCAGGTTTTACAGCATCTCGAATCTTGATTACTTCTTGCATCAACTCTTCATCGATGCCAGTCCTGCCTGCAGTATCAATAATTACAAAATTGTGTAATTTATCCTTTGCAAACTGCAATCCAGCACTAGCAACTTGAATTGGATCTCCAATGCCATTTCCAGGTTCAGGGGCAAAGACTGGAATATTTATGGATTTACCCACAATTTGAAGTTGATTTACTGCGTTAGGTCTTTGTAAATCAGCTGCAACTAGTAATGGTGTATGGCTTTGTTGTGAAAGATAATGTGCAAGTTTGCCCGCTAATGAAGTTTTTCCAGCACCCTGTAATCCGGTTAATAAGATTACAGTTGGTGGTGATTTAGCAAACTTTAAGCGCCTAGCAGAGCCGCCCAGTATTTTAATTAGCTCCTGATTTACAATTTCAAAAATTCTTTGAGCAGGATTTGTGCTTTTATTTATCTCAGATTCAAGCTCTTTAACTTTACTAAAAATTCGATTCGAAAATTCTTCTGCCACCTCTAAAGCAACATCAGAGTCTAAAAGAGCTAATTTGATCTCAGATATAAAATTTTCTAATTCTGACTCTGTTACTTTGCCGCCAAGGCCAGAGAAAATCTTGCCAAATCTCTGGCCTAGCGCTTCAAGCATGTAGGAATCCTACATTTGATTAGATGGCTGCTTCACCGCTCTCACCAGTCCGGACTCGAGTCACAGAATCCACAGCTGTTGCCCAAACTTTGCCATCACCGATATTTCCAGTTCTAGCAGCTTCGGCAATGACCTTAATTGCTTTATCTGCATCATTCGAAGCAACTAAAACTTCTAATCTAATTTTAGGAATCAGATCGACTTTATATTGAGCACCTCGATAAACCTCGGTTAACCCAAGCTGTCTTCCAAAACCTTTTGCATCAGAGACAGTCATGCCAGTAATTCCAGCGCTAACTAATGCCTCTTTTACATCTTCTAGTTTCTGTGGCTTAATAATTGCAGTTATTAGTTTCATAGTTAGAAACCTCCTCGTGAATTAGAAGTTAATTCATAGCCAGTTTCGGCATGTTGGTCATAATCAATACCTGATATTTCAGCTTCTTCTTTGATTCGAAGTCCCATTGTTTTATCAATGATAAAGCCGATTATCAAGGTGACTATAAATGAATAAGCTAAGACAAAGAAGGCGCCAAATGCTTGCTTACCTAATAGCGCTGTTCCTCCACCGTAGAAAATTCCATCTAGGCCAACACTATTAACTGCGCTGCTTCCAAAGAAGCCAATAGCTAAGCTGCCCCATAATCCACCAATTAAGTGGACTCCTACGACATCAAGTGAGTCATCAAAATTTAATAAATACTTGATACCTACAGCTAATGCACAGAAAACACCTGCAAGAAGCCCAATTACAACTGCGGCCCAAGGGGCAACATATGCACATGCTGGTGTAATTGCAACTAGACCAGATACTGCTCCTGATGCCACTCCTAAAGAGGTTGGATGGCCATCTCTTAACTTCTCAACCAGCAACCAACCTAATGCGGCGGCGGCTGTAGCTACCTGAGTATTTAAGAGAGCCAATGCTGCAACTCCATTTGCACCAAGTGCAGATCCTGCGTTGAATCCAAACCAACCAAACCAAAGTAGGCCGGCTCCAATTAGGACAAGTGGTAGCGAGTGCGGACGCATTGATTCTCTACGCCATCCAACTCTACGTCCTAAAATAATTGCCATGGCAAGTGCAGCAGCGCCCGCATTTATATGTACTGCAGTTCCACCGGCAAAATCTTGAACACCCCTGGCTGCTAAGAAGCCTACACCCGTAACTGTATCGCCAACCTTATTTCCAAAAGCAAACACCCAGTGAGCAACTGGGAAATAAACAAGTGTTACCCATACTGTTACAAAGACAGCCCAGGCAGTAAATTTTGTGCGATCTGCAATAGCGCCAGAGATTAATGCTGGAGTTATAATTGCAAACATTAATTGGAAAGCTGCAAAAGCCAATAACGGAATTGGGTAGACGCCACCATTATTTGCAAGTTCATTAACAGCGCTTCCAAGTCCAGAAAGTGAAATTTCGCCATACCATTGCGAATCTGCTTTGTACCCAAATGCTAATTTGAATCCATAAATTACCCAAAGAACACTTACGATGCCCACTGTTACCATGGACATAAGCATCATATTTAAAACACTCTTTGCTCTAACCATGCCACCATAAAAAAGGGCTAAGCCAGGTGTCATTAAAAGCACTAGGGCTGTACTGGCCAATACCCAAGCGGTATCGCCTGTATTTAGAACTATCTCTGCCATTTACTCTCCGATCGCTAACTTAAATAAATCAAAATCCTCATCATTGAGATGGGGTAACTATCGGGTACTAGGGTTAATTTCAGAGGCAATTTAGATTTCAGGCTTATGAAACAAAGGGCTGGATTGTTAAAAGTATGTTACTTAATCGAATAATCCTGCCAGGTAGGCGTCTTGATCAAAAGATGTGAAATCTTCAATACCCTCTCCAGAACCCACAAATTTAATGGGTAGACCTGTGGCTTTCTCTATCGCAATTGCAATTCCACCCTTGGCAGTTCCATCTAATTTCGTCACGATAAAACCCGAAACATTAACTGCCTCAATAAAAGTCGCAGCTTGATTAATACCATTTTGTCCAGTTGTTGAATCAACTACTAGCAATATTTCATCAATTGTTGATTGCTTCTGAACTACTCTAACAATTTTTCCTAGCTCATCCATTAAATTTTGCTTAGTATGTAGTCTTCCAGCAGTATCTATTATTAGATAACCTGCATTTAATGCTTTAGCTTTAGTTATGGCGTTAAACGCCACCGATGCTGGATCACTACTTTCTTCACCAAAGACGACTTCAACATCAATTCTCCTAGCCCAAGTCCTAATCTGATCGGTGGCGGCTGCACGAAATGTATCTGCTGCAGCAAGCAGGACAGAGTTGCCTTGTGACTTTAAATAATTAGCCAACTTAGCTGCTGAAGTAGTTTTACCAGTGCCATTTACTCCAACAATTAAAATTGTTTTTGTCTCGGCTTTAGAGTTTAAAATGTTGCGAGGCTTAGTACTTAACCAAGAACTCACCTCTTCGGTGATAGATTTTCTAGCGTCCTCAGGTTTTAGTGACCTACACTTTAGAATTAGTTGGTCAACTAGCTTTGGCCCCAAATCCGAAGCAATAAGTTGCGCTCGTACTACATCCCAATCTTCCTGTGAGATTGAACCAGATTTTAGTGTAGTGAAAAGCTTTTTAAATAAGCTCATTTAGAATCTAAGAAACTGCGTCGACTTCACGAATGCGTTGAGAAATAACTTCACTAACTCCATCCCCACGCATGGTTACACCATAAAGCGCATCTGCAATCTCCATTGTTCTTTTCTGGTGCGTAATAATGATTAACTGAGATTTCTCTCTTAACTCTTCAAACACGCCTAACAATCTGCCTAGGTTTGTGTCATCAAGAGCTGCCTCGACCTCATCCATAACATAAAAGGGTGAAGGTCTGGCTTTGAATATTGCAATTAAAAGTGCAACTGCTACTAATGATCTTTCACCCCCTGATAGTAAAGATAATCTCTTAACTCTTTTACCAGGTGGTCTGGCTTCGACATCAACGCCTGAGGTCAGTATGTCGGATGGGTTTGTGAGAATTAATTTTCCATCTCCACCTGGGAATAACCTAGCGAAAACGAGTTCGAACTCTCTTGCGGTATCTTCATAAGCTTCGGTAAATATCTGCTGAACGCGATCATCAACTTCTTTAATTATGTCTAATAAATCCTTTTTAGTCTTCTTTAAATCTTCCAATTGTTCAGCAAGGTAGCGCAAGCGCTCTTCCAGAGATGAATACTCTTCTAATGCCAATGGATTTATTTTTCCCAATAATATTAGCGATTTCTCTGCCTGAGACAGGCGCTTTTCTTGTTGGTCTCGTCGGTATGGAATTAAATCACCCGGCACAAATTCGCCTTGTTCGTTCTCGTAAAATGTAGGGACGTCGTTGCTTGGACCATACTCATTTATAAGTGCCTGGACATCAATTCCGAGTTCTTCTACTGCTTTTGTCTCTAATTGCTCGATTCTAAGTCGTTGCTCAGCTCGAGCGATTTCGTCTTTATGCACACTTGAGGTTAATTTCTCTAACTCAATTGAGAGCTCGCGACCTATTGTTCTTAAACTTAATATTTCGCCCTCTCGAGAAGATCTTGAAGTTTCCAGTCTTTCTCTTTCAGAACCTGCACGCGCAATAGAGGACTCAATTTGAATTAAGGCTTCATAAGCTGTGTCAGCAATGTCTTGCGCAGTTATCGCAGCCTGTGCCCTATTTTCACGGCGGGAAATTGATCTAGATGCAGATTCACGTTCAGCAGCTGCTTGATTCTCTAAAGCTTCAGCCCGCTGTGATAGCGCATCCTTACGCTCTTCAATAGTTCTTAGATTTAATCGAGACTCAACCTCTTTTGATCTTGCACCTGAAACTTGAGATCTTAAGTCCTCTAAGTTTGTTAAGTCAGGTTCAACTGGAGTTTGGTGTGATTCAAATTGTGCCAAAGCTGCAGCCAAATCTCTTTCGTCAGAGTTGCGCTGATCAATTGCTGCTTGCAGTGCCGAATTTAACCGATCAAATTCATCAACAGAATTCTTTACATTCTGGCCTGAGATAGCAAGTTGCTCTGCGAGCCCAGTCATGGCTGCATCAGACTCATTTAGCTTAGAGAGTACAGACTCATACTCGCTGCTTATTTTATTGAAATCATCATTTGCGCTACTAAGTTCAAACCTGATTCGATCACAATCAACAGTAACTTTATTTACTTCAACTTCACAGTTTGAGGTCAAATCATCGACTTTAGATATCAAGCTAGTATTTTCTGAAGTTTTTACAAGCTCAGTAATTTCTTTAAATGCAGTTAATCTACCTAATGATCCGGCTCGCAATTTCTCAGTCGATTGAAGTTTTTCAGTAAGTACCTTAAGGTCTTTTTCAGAGTTCTTCATTTCAACTTTTAACTTTTCAAATAAGCTATCAAGACCAGGCTCTGAAGCCGCTAGTGATGATATTTGAGTTTCAATCGTTGCAAAATTTTCTCGATAGTTCTTTAGCCTTTGTTCGACAGAATTTCTAGCCTCAGTTAATCGATTAACCTCTCCCGAAGTCGCATCTATTCGTGAGCGTAATCCATTTATGTGACCTTCTTGTCGTGCAGTTCCCTCACGTTGATCTGCTATTGCACGAAGGGCGGCAGATACTCGACTTTCTTCAAGTGCTAACTTATCTTCAATAGCTTTTAATAAATTTGAGTCAGTGTCTAGTTGCTCTTGAGATTTATTAACATTATTAGCGAGCTCTTTCTCTTCATTTCTTAACTGTTGAGCCTCTTGGTCTAATAAAACTGGATCACGGCCAGACGCTTTGGCCTCTTCAGCTTCTTCAGAAAGAAATCTTGCGCGTTCAGATGATAAGTTTTGTACTGCCCGAATTTGCTCTCGTTGTGCAGTTAGACGGTAAAAGTTTTCTTGAGCTGCAATTAATTGTGGATTTTCACTAGCCGCAATCGTATCCAACTCAATTTCGCGACTTCTGGCAGAATTTAACTCACTCTCAACCTGTTCCTTACGTTGCCGCAACACATTTTCATCAGCAACCTCTAGCTCCATTTCATTGCGCATGCGAAGCATGTCATCTGCCATTAAACGCAATTTTGCATCCCTGACATCTGATTGGATTATCGAGGCTTTGCGTGCCACCTCTGCCTGTTTCCCTAACGGCTTGAGTTGTCGTCTTAACTCCACCGTTAGGTCTTGAATACGAGCTAAGTTAGTTTGCATTGAATCAAGTTTTCTAATTGCTTTTTCTTTTCGCTTTCGATGTTTTAATACTCCGGCTGCTTCTTCAATAAATGCTCTGCGTTCTTCAGGATTTGCCAATAAAATCGCATCTAGCTGGCCTTGTCCAACGATTACATGCATCTCCCTGCCAATACCACTATCGCTTAATAACTCTTGAATATCTAAAAGTCGAGTTGTTTCACCATTTAATAAATACTCAGAGGCGCCATTTCTAAATAGAACTCGCGTGATTGTTACCTCGGTAAAGTCAATTGGTAATACACCATCAGTATTGTCGATAGTTACCGAAACCTCTGCTCTACCAAGAGGTGCTCTGCCTGAGGTGCCAGCAAAAATTACATCTTCCATCTTTCCACCACGCAGTGATTTTGCCCCTTGCTCACCCATTACCCAAGAGAGCGCATCAACCACATTTGATTTACCGGACCCATTTGGACCTACAACACAGGTAATTCCCTGTTCAAAATTTAAAGTGGTTGAAGAGGCAAAGGACTTAAAGCCCTTCAAATTCATACTCTTTAAATACATAGGACGATCCACCCACAGCGCATAGCGCAAACCTATCTAAAAAGTGATCGAAAACTTGGTACCTAACGCTGGCAACGCGGGCAAAAATGGGAAGATCTGTTTGCAAAGGCTATCCGGCGAATCTTTGATCGGCACCTCGGGCAAGGCTCACCCTCTCTGCCATAAACCTTTAGGGAGCGGGAAAAGTATCCACTTTCACCATTTACATTTTTATACTGCTCATCAAATGAAGTACCACCTGCTTGAATCGATGATTTCATTACTAATATGGCTGATTTAATTACCTTTTTGATTTCATTTTCGTTTAAATCTTCACAAATAATCTCAGGATGTATCTTTGCTCGCCACAATGCTTCATCTGCGTATATATTGCCAATTCCACTAATAATATTTTGATTTAAAATAGCAGGCTTAATAGCTGTTTTTCTACGATTAATGTTTGAAACTACCTGTCTTAGGTCAAACTCTGATTCAAATGGATCCTTTGATATCTTCAATACCGAGGTTGGAATTCCCTCAAAAACCTGCTCCACAGATAGCCAACCAAAGGTTCGCTGATCTATAAACCTAACCTCATTGGTATATCCCTTGCTCGAACCGCTTAATATAAATCTAGCTCTTAGGTGAGGGTGATTTTTAACGATGCCCTTCTGCACTAGTAACTGCCCGCTCATCCCTAAATGGGCAACTAAGACAAAATCTCTATCCAGCTCTAGCCATAAAAATTTTCCTCGCCTTCGAACCGAGGTAATTTTGGCGCCAACCACAGCAGAAAGCGGTGAGATAGAGCTTGGTTTTAACGCTCTTGGATGAAAACTTTCTGCGTGTCTAATCTGCTTACCAACAATATACTTTTCTAAACCAGCCCTTACAGTTTCTACTTCAGGTAATTCTGGCATGCTTATTTACTTTTTATTTCGATCGACCAATACTTCATATGCAATCTTTGCAGCTGCTTGTTCAGCTTCCCGCTTACTCTTACCCTTTCCAGCTGGAAACTTCTCATCGCTTAATAATACGCAAGCCATAAAACTCTTATCATGATCTGGCCCAGACTCTGTTATCTCATACTCAGGCGATGCTAGGTTCATTAACGCTGACAACTCTTGTAATGCTGTTTTACTATCCAAAGTCGAACCTTGCGAAGTTGCAGTGACTATGGCTGGATTAATCCACTTTGAAATTACTTCAGCACTTTTTATATATCCATGTTGTAAATATATTGCCCCTACTAGTGCCTCAAAAGTGTCAGCTAAGATTGAATTTTTCTCTCGCCCGTTTGTTGCTTCTTCACCTTTGCCTATTTTTAAATAGGTACCAAGATTGATTTCACGGGCAATCTGAGCCAGTGCTCTCATATTCACTACGCCTGATCTAAGTGGACTTAATCTACTTTCATCCAGATCTGGAAATAATTTATAAAGCTCATCTGTAACAATTAATCCAAGAACTGAGTCACCTAAAAATTCAAGTCGTTCATTGGTTGGAATTCCACCTGCTTCATAAGAATAAGAGCGATGGGTTAATGCAAGTTCAAGCAACTCATCCTTAACCGATATCCCGAGTTGTTCGGTTAGGCCAGAGTACAGATTAAACCTCTAGAACCTGTCGACGGTTATAAGTGCCACAAGTTGGACAAGCTACGTGTTGCAATTTAGGTTGTTGGCATTGCTGACAAGTTGCAAGGTTTGCAGGAGTTGTCTTCCACATGCTTCGACGAGAGCGAGTACGTGCTCGCGACATTTTTCGTTTTGGAACTGGCATGATCTTTACTCCCTGTTTTCTACGCTTCCTAGCGCAAGATGAGAATTATCTACGAAAAACTCTATCTTGTAAAAACGATTAGTTTTTAAGCGGGAAATCCTTTAATGCTGACCATCTCGGATCAGCAGGTACCTGTGCTTGATCGGCTGGTAAGTATGACCAGTTTTCACCCTGCTTGGCTTCTATACCTGGGCAATCCTCTGAGCAAAGTGGATTTACCTCCATATTCAAAATAATTGCATCTCTAATTGCTGGTTCAAGATCAATCTCATCGCCAACCATAAAACTTAAGTCATCTACTTCTAAATCAATATCTTCTTCATCGGTTGATTTAGATTTTGAGCCTTTTTTAGCATTCGTCTTTGCTGCTCGTGATTCGTAATAGTAAAGCTCTGTAAAGTTTTCATCAATTGGCCAAATAATCGGCTTTAGGCAGCGCGTACATTCGCCAGTGGCAGTTGCAACTACTCGGGCAGTTGCAAGTACGCCTTCATCTACTGATTGAATCCTTAGATCAATCTCGATTATTTCACCAGGCTTTACCGAGAGTAAATCAATACCTAAAGGATCGGATATTTCGAGATCGAGCTCGTATTCACGCATTTCGCCTGCGCGATGAGGCAAATCATGAGTATTGAAAACAAAGACAGATCGTGCCATTTGGATTACTTTAATTTAGAAAGAACGTGCTTAGTTTCAACACCATTTAACTGATCTCTACCTTTACTAATGACATCCAAGGTCTTATTTAAAATAACTTCAAGGTTGGCTAATCGCGAATCAATGTACTCTTCAATCTCTTCTCGATCTCGGTCACTATCTGCCTTTGCATCAGACAAAATTCTTGCCGCCTCTTTGCGTGCTGATGAAACAATAGTTGTTTGCTCAACTAATCGAGAGACCTCATCTCGTGCTTGTTGAATTACCGCATCAGCTTGGACATGGGCCTGCTCTAAAATTGATTCTTTTTCGCGCTGAATTGAAATAGCTTTTGCTAAGTCATTTGGAAATGAGACCTTAACTTTATCTAGTAGTTGCAGCATTTCACTTCTATTAACAACACATGAGGCAGACAATGGCACAGATCTTGCTTCTTCAACAATTGCAATCGCAGCTTCAATATTTTCAACTACATCCATATTAGCCCTTTCGCTCAAGTCTAGATCTTAACTTATCAACTATGGCCGCTGGCATATATGCCGAGACATCTCCACCATAACTTGCGATTTCCTTCACAAGTGATGAAGATAAAAAGGAGTGTGATGGTGCGGTAGACATAAACAATGTCTCTATACCCTGAAGTTGTAGGTTCACTTGGCTCATTTGCAGCTCGTAATCAAAATCACTGACTGCCCTTAGTCCTTTAACAATTGTCGGTATCTTGTTAGCTCTGCAGTAATCGACTAATAGTCCGGTCCAGGAGTCAACCTTTACATTCTTATATCTGCTAGTTACATCTTTAATCATTTCAATACGCTCATCAACAGTGAATAATGAACTCTTTGTTTGATTTACTAAAACTGCAATAACCACCTCATCAAACAAAGAACAGGCTCTAGCAATAATGTCTAAGTGGCCATTAGTAATTGGATCGAAAGATCCTGGACATACGACTCGCCTCATAGTCAAAACGCTAGCAATTAATTGCTAAGTTAGCCATTTATTTTCATATCAGGCTCAGATATCGCGCCATAGTGAATACTTCCTGCTCCATATGAGCGAACCTTCACCTCTGATAACCCTTGTGGCCAAGTAAAATTTTTTGTTTTTCCATCACGCTCAATAGCTATTACGCCATGCTTATTTAATAAATTTAGAGTTAGGACTTTCTTTAATATCTTTTCAATTTCTGTATTTGCTACTTCATATGGAGGGTCAATAAAAATTATTTCATATGAGTTGCTGGCAGAGTGATTCAAAAATTCAAAAGTAGTTTTGTTATGAACTCTATATTTTCCGACACCGCTTATCCCAGAAAGTAATGCAAAATTTTGCTCGCAAACTTTGGCACTTATTGGGTTACTTTCGACCGCTTCTACTAATGCTGCACCTCTAGAAAGTGCTTCAACACCTACTGCTCCAGATCCTGCGAATAAATCCAGAAAGTGCAATCCCTCTAATGAGCTAAAGGTGGAAATTAATGACGAGAACAGACCTTCGCGAGCGCGATCTGAAGTTGGTCTAGTAATTGAAGGTGGAGAGAACAGCTTTCTGCTCTTTCCAAATCCGGCAATTATTCGCATACTCATGATTTGTCCATAAATCTTGCAGCCTCGTCAATTCTCAATTTTTCAATTTCATCTCTAAGTTCTGGAAGCTTATTTAGCTTAGGATCAATTGATAAGATTTTATTAGCCATCTCTTTAGCCCTATCAATTAATTCCTCATCCCTTAGTACTCGTAAAAGTCTAAGGTGTGATTTTCCACCAGATTGAGATCTACCCAAAACATCACCCTCTTTACGTTGCTCTAAATCGATTCGAGCAAGTTCAAATCCATCTAAGGTGGAAGCAACGGCATTAAGTCGCTGCATACTTTGAGACTCCTCGGATGCATTTGAAACCAAAAGGCATAAGCCTGGAACTTTTCCTCTGCCAACTCGCCCTCGCAATTGATGAAGTTGAGATACGCCAAATCTATCTGCATCCATAATCACCATCATCGAAGCATTTGGCACATCCACACCTACCTCAATAACTGTTGTAGCAATTAGCACATCGATTTGTCCCTGTGAAAAAGCCGCCATGGTTTGCTCTTTTAGATCACTAGGTTGCCGGCCATGCAATACGGCAATTTTTAATCCCTTTAAATCACCTGTGGCAAGCTCTGGTGCTATCTCCTCAACTGCAACCATCTGCTCATTATCTAAATACTCCTCACCTAACAACAGAGCGGCAGCGATTTCACGCTCGCTTAATTTTTTATTTGGATTACTAATACGGGGAGCAACAATGTAAACCTGATGCCCTTTGGCTACCTCTTCTTTTACGCGTTGCCAAGCTCTTGATAAAAAATGTGGTTTTTCTAAGACTGATATCACATGAGTGCTGATTGGAACTCTTCCTGATGGTAATTCACGAAGCGTAGAAATATCTAAATCACCAAAAACTGTCATTGCCACTGTTCGCGGAATTGGCGTTGCAGTCATTACTAGTAAATGTGGTGGGTACTTAGCCTTTACCTTTAACGCATCTCTTTGTTCCACACCAAAACGATGTTGTTCATCAACTACTACTAGCCCTAAATCAGAAAATGTCACACCCTCTGATATCAGAGCATGAGTTCCAATCACTATTCCAATTTCACCATTTGCTAACCTAGTGTGTATTTCCTTCTTCTTTGAAGTAGGAAGTGAGCCAGTTAGTAACTCAATTTGAGTTCCAATCCCATTAGATCCTAATGTGCCATGCATTGCTAAGTCGCCAAGTATCTTATTAATTGTTCGGTAGTGTTGTTGCGCTAAAACTTCAGTTGGTGCAAGAAGTGCAGCCTGTCCAGCCGAATCAACCACACTTAACATTGCTCTTAAGGCAACAACGGTTTTTCCAGAGCCAACTTCACCCTGTAGCAATCGATGCATTGGAAACTTTCGCGAAAGATCTAGTTCTATTTGTTCATTAACTTCGATCTGACCTTTTGTATAGCTAAATGGTAAATTCTTTTCAAACTCTGCAACTAAAACTGGTGTATTAGGGGTTCGAGATCTAGTGCTTAAACTTTCGATCTCTAGCCGCCTTTGACCAAGCAGTATTTGAAGTAAAAGCGCTTCATCAAAGGTTAATCTCTGACGGGCATTCTCGGCCGATTCTAAATCTGAAGGTTGGTGGATTTCCTCAAAAGCGGTTTTCAGATTGGGGTAATTATGCTGCTTAGTAATTTCTTCTGGTAGGTAATCTGGTAGATCTTCTAATGAATCCAACGCCAATTTCACACACTGCATAACTTTCCAAGATGGTAATTTTGAAGTTGCTGGATAGACCGGCAAGAACTTGCCGGCAAATTCAGCAATAGCCGCATCTACATTTTCACCATCTGGGATAAGTTGAAAATCAGGATGAGAAAGTTGCCTCTTGCCGTTAAAAACCCCAACTTTACCGGCAAATAATCCAACTCTGCCAGCTTTTAAATCTTTTTCGCGCCATGCTTGATTAAAAAATGTCAAGGAAAGTTTTGCACTTCCATCTGTAACAATTACCTCCAGAATACTTTTACCATTTGCCCTTCTTAACTTAACCGCTTCAATCTCCGCCAAGATTGTCACATCTTCATCAACTAATAATTTTGAGATATCGGTTAATTCACCTCTAACTACATATCTACGGGGATAGTGCCGAAGTAATTCATTGATGGTGGTTATCCCAAAAGACTTCTCCAGCACAGCAGCAGTTCGATCACCAAGGATATTTGGTAAGCGAGTCACTAGGGTTGCCATAGAGGAAGTATCCAATGCCAAATGGCTAGTTGCGCGTAATTACCCACCGGATTAGCCATTTAATGCCCTAAGGAGGTAATCTTTCGCCTTCGTTAAGTTTAAGTCGGCAAAAATAAGGAGCAATACGGTGTCATCAGTCTGTGATTTATGTGGAAAAGCTCCAAGCTTTGGAAACAATGTTTCGCACTCAAAGCGTGCAACTCGTCGCCGATGGAATCCAAACATTCAAAAAATTCGCACCATAATTAACGGCCAAACTAAGCGTAAAAATGTTTGTGCATCATGCTTGAAAGCTGGAAAAGTTCTTCGTTAATTAAAAGTGTTGGTAGCCTTTTATTTCAACTTCTTTTGCATCTAAGCGCACTTCACCATTTCCTGCTTCAACAATTCCTACCTCAATTCCCAAATCTTTACTTCGGTATTTCGGATCAACTGTGGCAATAAAGAAATGATCCTCGCCACCATTTAGAATCCAATCAAAAGTATCTTCACTTAGTTCAGTAGATAGCTCTGCAAAATCTTTAAAATCATCTGCTTTAGAAATCAACTCTCTACTGAGATTAATTGAAACGCCAGAGGCGCTAGCTATATGTCCGGCATCAATACTCAAGCCATCGCTGATATCACACATTGCAGATGCAACTTTGATCAGTGCATCAGGTCTAACTAATTTTGGATTTAAATGAGCCTCGACAACATACCTTGGTCGATCTAAACCCCTATTTAGAATTGCAAGTCCGGCTGCAGATAATCCAGGAAGGGCAGAGACATAGATAATGTCTCCAACTTTTGCACCATCGCGTTTGATTGGTTTTGAGTTTATATGGCCTATAGCAGTAATACTTAAAACTAATTTCTCCGATTTACTTAAATCACCTCCAATAACACTTACCTTAAACTTGTCAGCGACTGATCTAATTCCTTCTGCAATCTCGGTAATGACTTGTGTATTTTCATTCTGGTTAATTCCGGCAGCAACCAATAAATAATTAGGTTCTCCCCCCATTGCAAAGACATCAGCCAAACTTGCTGTAGTCAACTTTGCACCTATTTGAAATGGCGTAGACCAATCTCGCTTAAAATGTATACCTTCAACTGCCATATCTACTGTTGCAATAAAATCAGAGTCTGTACCGCTGAACACAGCTGCATCATCTCCAATACCGACCTTTACTCCGCTTTGGAATGAACTATTAAATAGCTCACCAAGCCGGCGTACTAGCGCATCCTCTGACTCCATAAATGGCACTCCCCAATTAACTCGCTATAGGCTACCCTTTAATGACGCTAAAGTTCATCGCTGAACATATGGCGATAATTGAAAGGCTTTAAATGTCCGTACAGGCTTATATTCTTATTCAAACAGAAGTTGGTAAGGCAGCAAGTGTTGCAAAGGCAGTTTCAGCGATTGCTGGTGTAACTATTGCAGAAGGCGTTACTGGTCCTTACGACGTAATTATGCGAGCTGAATCTGCATCGATGGAGGATTTGGGTCGAACTGTATTAGCAAAGGTTCAAGGAGTTTCTGGAATCACTAGGACTCTAACCTGCCCTGTAACCACATACTAATTAAAGTTAAGAGCTACTAAAAAAAGTGGCTCTTAATTAATTTAAAGTTAAAACCAGCGAATCATTCCAATAACACCTGCAGTTGCATAGAAAAATTGCAGAAACAAAATACCTTTATGTTTGCCCAGGTATGCCCAAATACCAATTAGCGCCGAAGATATCAGCAGTAAGGTAAACCCAATAAACTCAGCTCCAATATTGGCTGCTACTAATAAAGAATAGACAATTGCGGTTATTACCCCAAGCCATTCAAAAATTCTTACCTTTGTAACCTTAGCCATTTATTACTCCCTTCACTAACTTTATTTGATTACTAAAAGTTTAATAAGTAGAAATTGCTCCCCTTAGTTAATCGCCTACTTTCATAACCTTTGCAGCTAATGCAATTTTTAATTCATTAAATGAAGTAGGAAAAACTGCATGCGGATGCCCGGCAGCAGCCCAGACAACTGAGTAATCATTTAGTGCTTCATCGATTAGCACTATTGATGGAGGATTTAACCAACCTATTGGTGAGACTCCTCCAATTGAGAAACCAGATTTTTCTTTTACATAATCTGCATCAACTCGCTCTAATTTTTCAACCTCCAAATTACTTGCTACTAAATCAGTATCAACCCGATGCCGACCAGAAGTAATTATCAATAGCGGTGATTGGTTAGGAAGTTTAAATATTAGTGACGAAGCAATTTGTCCAACTTCAATTCCTAGTCCAGATGCGGCTTCTGAAGCACTTTTTGCAGTTTCCGATAGCACTTTAATTTGACCTTTTATTTCATAATTTTGCATGGCAGCAATTACTCGCTTGACCGCTGACTTTTCTAGAACACCATTCATTTTTACCTAGTAATGCTGATAGATCTATTCATTGCAGTTTTAATCAATTTTGTTATTAGTAGCTGATAATCTACGCCACTTTCTTCAATCAACTTTGGATAAACAGATGTTGGTGTGAATCCTGGCATAGTGTTAATTTCATTAATGATCACTTCGCCGGTATTTGAGTAAAAGAAATCAATTCTTGCTAATCCTTCACAACCTGCCGCTGAAAATGCTATCAATGCAGCTTTCTTTATCTGATCCTCAACACCCTTTGGTAAATTAGCAGGTACAAGTAATTTCATAGAA
>LIBD01000005.1 GCA_001437855.1 Actinobacteria bacterium BACL4 MAG-120820-bin23
GAATTTTCGATTCTGCAAACCTGCCTGTTGTCCCTACTTCTATTCTCTGGAGCTTCTCAATTCGCAGTTGTTGGCATAATGGGCGCAGGTGGTTCTGCAGTGAGTGCAATTGCAACTGCAACATTATTAGGATTTAGAAACGCTTTGTACGGTTTGCAGCTAGCCCCAATTTTAAAAGTTACAGGTTTAAAAAGAATTATTGCCTCTCAAATAACAATTGATGAGTCAACCGCTGTCTCAACACTTCAGTCAAATGATTCCGATCGAAAACGAGCATTTTATTTAACAGGATTTGGTGTTTATATCTTTTGGAATCTGTTTACATTTCTCGGTGCGCTCGGCGCTAGTGCAATTGGTGATCCATCTGTATGGGGTTTGGATGCAGCCGTACCTGCTGCTTTCTGTGGACTTGTTTGGCCACGGCTTAAAGATAAGCGGCTATTTTTGATATCTGCTTGCGCCATTATTCTGGCGCTTTTGTTAACACCAATAACTCCGGCAGGAATTCCAATTATTACAACTGTCTTACTAGCCGTTATTTTTGGGTGGAAAAAATGAGTTCAATATGGATAGCTGTAATTGGATCAAGCATTACTGCATTTTTAAATAAATATATTGGACATAGTGTCCCAGAGAAATGGCTTGATAAACCAAGAATCAAAAATATAAATACCTTAGTTCCTATAGTTTTACTAAGTGCATTAATTGGAGTCCAAACCTTTGCCAACAAGCAGGAGTTAGTAATAGATCAGCGATTAGTAGGGGTTGGTGTTGCTCTAATTGCCCTAAAACTAAAAGCTTCTTTTCCGATAGTGGTACTCGCTGCAGCTGTTTCATCTGCAGCGGTTTACAATTTATTCTAAAGAACTTTTAAAGCTTCTAGTTTTTCTTTCAACGCAGCATCAGATGGCTCTGTTAGATGAGTTCCGTCTGAAAATAAAATAACTGGAATAGAACGCATTCCGCCATTAATTTCGATAACTTTGTCAGAAGCACTTGCATCTGCTTCGACATCGATATAGTTATATTTAACATTATTTGAATCTAAGAATTTCTTAGATCTACGACAATCTCCACACCATTCAGCACCATACATTGTTATCTCGCTCATTTGATTGCCTCCATATAGTTTTCTAATCCAACTGTTAAGCCGGGATACTTTGCAACATTTCTTACGCCAATTAACACCCCTGGCATAAAGCCAGATCTATTAATTGAATCATGCCTAATAGTTAAAGTCTCACCTAAATCTGAAAAAACTACCTCTTGATGTGCAACATATCCGTGAGCTCTAATTGAATGGACAGGTACATCGCCCACTATCGCACCCCTGGCACCAGTGAGTGAGCTTTTCGTGGCATCTGGCATAGGCTCTTTACTATTTTCTTTACGCGCAGTTGTGATTAATTCGGCAGTTCTAATCGCAGTTCCTGATGGTGCATCAACCTTATTTGCATGGTGCATTTCAACAATTTCTGCACTTTCAAAATACTTAGCAGCAGTTTTAGAAAATTGCATCATTAAGGCAGCTCCTAAACCGAAATTAGGAGCAATTAGTGCACCAACTTTTGGATGCTTGTTAAGCAGATCTCTTAGTTGATTCAATCGCACCTCATCAAAACCTGTAGTGCCAACAACTACATGGATATCATTTGTAATTGCAAACTCTAAATTTTTCATGACAGAATCAGGAGTTGTAAAGTCAACGACAACTTCAGTGCCAGTTTTAGTCAATTGCTCTAATGAATCGCCAAGATCTAAGGCAGTACTTAAAGTTAAATCGCTGGCAGCATTAATAGCTGCGACCGCCTCTGTGCCCATTCTGCCTTTGGCACCAAGCACTGCAACCTTCATTTTATTAACCTTTCAAATTTACTTCTTGATGTGAATGGTCCCACTACCGCAAGCGTAGGAGATGTCGGTAGGGTTTTGCGGGCAATTTCCCTGATTTGTTCAGGTGTTACGTTTGCAATCTCACTCAAAATCTCATCAAAACTTAAAACTTGACCATACACCAGTTCACTTTTGCCAATTCTAGTCATACGGGAGCCAGTATCTTCCTGACTTAGCACCAAGGCTCCAGAGACTGATCCCTTTGCCCTATCAATCTCTTCCCGAGTTAAACCATTCTCGGCAATATCAAAAAGTATTGATTGAATTACCTTTACTGATTCTTCAGCCTTACTTGGTTTACAGCCAACATAGAAAGATAGAACGCCACTTCCGGCAAATTGTTGACTGTATGCATAGGTTGAATATGCCAACCCGCGCTTTTCTCGAATTTCTTGGAATAATCTTGATGACATTCCTCCTCCTATTGCTGAGGATAAAATACTTAATGCAAACCTTGACTTATCATCCCTTGCCACACCTGGTACACCGTAAATGATGTGTGCTTGTTCGGTCTTTTTGTTAAGCAAGGTAACTTTACCTTTTCCTGAAACCTTAACATTGGCTGCTTTTCTCAATTTATAATCGGTTTTTGATTGATCTAAAAATCCATCCTTACTTAAAGCATTTTCAACCATATCTACAACTTTTCTATGCTTAATATTTCCAGCAACAGCTACAACTAAATCTTCTGGTTTATATCTATTTTGATAATAGTTAAAAACAGTATCCCTACTCATACCTTTTATAGACTGTACAGTCCCTAGGATTGGTCGGCCAAGTGGTGTATCTCCATAGTATTTTTCTAGAAATAAATCATGTATTAAGTCGCTTGGATCATCATCACGCATAGCAATTTCTTCTAGCACTACCTTACGCTCTGCATCAACATCCTCTTTTTTGACTACGGATGAGGTTATTAGGTCGCTTATTACATCAACTGCTAGTGGTAGATGCTTATCAATTACACGAGCATAAAAGCAGGTGTATTCCTTAGAAGTAAATGCATTAGTCTCTCCGCCAACTGCTTCAATTGATGATGAGATATCTAGCGAAGTTCTCTTCTTGGTTCCTTTAAACAATAAATGCTCTAGAAAGTGTGAAGCTCCCGCGGTTGAATTTGATTCATCACGGGAGCCAACATTGACCCAAATACCAAAAGCTGCTGAGCGAACAGATTTTTCTTCCTCAGTGACTATTCGTAAGCCACTTGGCAAGACTGTTCTAGCCAAATTACTCTGACTTAGCTTCTTCTGGAAGATTTGCTGGAACTAATGAGTATTTACCCTTTGGATCTATCTCATTAATTACAACTTCAATTTTCTCGCCAACCTTCATTACTTCTTCAAGGTTTTCAATTCGCTTTCCACCATGCATCTTGCGAATTTGCGAGATGTGTAGCAAGCCATCTTTACCTGGAGCAAGATTCACGAAAGCACCAAAAGTGGCTAACTTAACAACCGAACCATTGAACTTATCGCCAACAGATAATTGAACTGGATTAGCAATTGCATTGATTTGTGCCTTTGCAGCCTCAGCAGCAGAACCTTCGGTAGCACCGATATAAATAGTTCCATCATCTTCAATTGTGATATCAGCGCCAGTTTCATCCTGAATCTGATTAATCATTTTGCCCTTAGGACCAATAACTGCACCAATCATGTCGACTGGCACCTTTATTGAAATAATTCTTGGAGCAAGTAATGACATCTCATCTGGAACTGAAATTGCTTGATTCATTACATCTAAAATTGCTAGACGCGCTTCTTTAGCTTGTAAAAGAGCGGCAGCAAGTACTGATGCTGGAATTCCGTCTAACTTAGTATCAAGTTGAAGTGCAGTCACAAACTCTTTAGTTCCTGCAACTTTGAAATCCATATCTCCGAATGCATCTTCTGCACCCAAAATATCAGTTAGTGCTACATACTCAGTTTTTCCATCTACCTCATCTGAGATTAGACCCATTGCAATTCCTGCAACTGGAGCTTTAAGTGGAACACCGGCATTTAGTAATGACATAGTTGAAGCACAAACTGAACCCATTGAAGTTGATCCATTTGAACCTAATGCCTCAGAAACTTGGCGGATTGCATATGGAAACTCTTCGCGTGTTGGTAAAACTGGAACTAGCGCGCGCTCTGCAAGAGCTCCATGTCCAATTTCACGACGCTTTGGTGAGCCAACTCTTCCTGTTTCACCAACTGAATATGGTGGGAAGTTGTAATTATGCATATACCGCTTGTGATCTTCAGGTGAGAGCGTATCTAACTGTTGCTCCATCTTTAACATATTCAAAGTTGTGATTCCCAAAATTTGAGTTTCACCTCTTTCAAATATTGCAGATCCGTGAACTCGAGGAATTACCTCAACTTCAGCTGTTAGCGCACGAATATCTCGTAGACCACGGCCATCGATACGAATCTTCTCTCGTAACACTCTTTGTCTTACTAATTTCTTAGTGACTGAGCGAAGTGCTGCAGATATTTCCTTAACTCTTTCTGGAAAATCAACAGTTAGTTTTTCTGTAACAGCGCTATTGATCTCACTTAGCTTTGTCTCGCGCTCCTGCTTACCAGCAATTGTTAAAGCCTTAGCTAGGTCATCTTTTGCAGCCTTTTCAACAACTGCATAGATATCCTCTTGATAATCAAGAAATACTGGAAATTCACCAGTTGGCTTCGCGGCTTGCTTCGCCAATTTAATTTGCGCTTCGCAAAGAATCTTAATAAATGGCTTAGCTGCCTCAAGTCCTTGACCGACAATTTCCTCAGTTGGCACAGTTGCGCCACCCTTAATTAATTCAATTGTCTTTACTGTTGCTTCGGCTTCAACCATCAAAATTGCAACATCATTATCTGAGATGCGACCAGCGACCACCATATCAAAAACTGCTTTTTCTAAATCAGAGTGATTTGGAAAAGCAACCCATTGGCCCTCAATTAGTGCAACGCGAACGCCACCAATTGGTCCTGAAAAAGGAAGTCCAGCTAATTGAGTTGACATAGATGCAGCATTAATCGCGATCACGTCATACATGTGATCAGGATTTAATGCCATAACTGTTACAACAATCTGTATTTCATTACGCAGTCCCTTAATAAAGGACGGGCGTAGTGGTCGATCGATTAGTCGACAGGTAAGAATCGCATCCTCAGATGGACGTCCTTCACGACGGAAAAAAGAACCAGGTATTTTCCCAGCAGCATACATTCTCTCTTCTACATCTACGGTTAGTGGAAAGAAATCAAATTGATCTTTCGGATTTTTTGAAGCAGTAGTTGCAGATAGCAACATGCTGTCATCATCTAAGTACACAACAGCAGTTCCTGCTGCTTGCCGAGCAAGTCGGCCAGTTTCAAAGCGGATCTCCCGCTTTCCAAATTTACCGTTATCTATTTTTGCAACGGCTGAATTAACATCTTGACCCTCCATGGGTCATCTCCATTTCTCAACACTTTATACAAAGAGAATGGATCTTCGATCGAAGTTCACGGAAAATCGTTTTCCGGAAACCACTACCGAGGACCAAAACTCTTAACGATAAAGTTTTTTGCTGATTTTATTTATCTGCGAAGATCGAGCTTTTCGATAATCGCTCTATAGCGCTCAATGTCTGTCTTGGCGAGGTATTGCAAAATCCGACGACGCTTACCGACCATCAATAACAAACCACGACGGTTGTGATGATCCTTTTTATTTGTCTGCAAATGTGCAGTTATCTCATCAATACGCTTTGATAAAAGTGCTACCTGAGCCTCTGGGCTACCTGTGTCAGTTGCAGATGAGCCGTACTTACTAATTATTTCTTTTTTAGCTTGTGGCGTTAATGCCATTTGTATTGCTCCTTCTGTCTGTCACGAGGGCCTCGGTGTTACTCACGAAGGCGCACTTTCTCGCTTTAGTAGGGCAAGATTACCAGCGCAGTACTTGATACTAAAAATCGGCTCAAATTTGAGCGTTATTTACTAGTTAAATCCCTAGCCTGATCGCAATCTTTTTTCATCTGCGCTAAAAGTGGTTCTAATCCGTCAAATTTCAAGGTATCTCGTAGTCGATAACCAAACTCAATCGTTGCTTCTTGATCATATAAATCTAAACCGACTTGATCAATTGCATATGCTTCAACTTGCCGGCCTCTAACTCCGGGAAAAGTTGGATTGGTTCCAATTGAAATTGCTGCTTGCCATTTAAAGTTTCCAACACTTAACCAGCCAGCGTAAACCCCGTCAGCAGGAATTGTTGCTAAGTTAGTTAGGCCAATGTTTGCAGTTGGGTATCCAATTTCACGTCCTCGTTTTTCACCATGGATAACTGGACCCTTTAAAAAGAAGTTTCTAGTTAACAGCTCATTTGCACGCTCGATTTCACCATCAATAATCAAGTTTCTAATTCGCGATGAGGAAATTGTTGAACCACGATCTTCTTGAAGTTTAATAATTGAAACCCCAAAACCATACTTTGGTCCAACCTCAGATAAATACTTTGGAGTGCCTTGGGCTTTAAAGCCAAAATTAAAGTTCTCACCAACAACAACATGCTCTGCAGAAAATCTACCAACTAATATATCCTCAATAAATTGATCTGGAGATAGAGATGCGAAATCCTTATTAAAGGTTATAACCTCGACAGAATTTGCACCAGCTTTTTTAAGTAGCAAGCTCCGATCTTTTAAACTGACAAGCTGTGTTGGAGTTCGCTCTGGCGCAATAACTGAGGTTGGATGGGGATCAAAAGTAATCACTGTTACTTCTCCATGGTGTTTGGCCGCTGAAATAATCTGCTGATGCCCAGCGTGCACACCATCAAATATCCCAATTGCAACAACCTTTTTCATACTCATATTATTTCACAATTCATTTCTCACCCGTACCATTGACTAAAATTGGTGAGGCCACAATATTTGCGTTTATGGTTTTATTCTCCAAAAGAGCGACAAACTGCTTATTATTATCAATTGCAGCCATTACTCCTTGCTCTGAACTTTGATCAATACTTCTACCAAATAGAATTTCTCTTTTTTCAGCTGAATTTATTGTTCGAACCGGAAAAATCTTATCAACCACATCAGCTATCGGGATTAGTTGTGCGTCATTAATTGACTTACATTGATCAAGCAAAAATGGCGACACTAAAGTTCGCCTAAGTGCTATTAAATGACCGCCACAATTTAAAGCATTTCCTAAATCTCTTGCAATGGCCCGAATATAGGTGCCAGCCGAACAGGTTACTGAGATATCCACCTCAATACTTGGGTGCTTATGTCTGATCTCATTGACCAAAATTTCATCAATTACAACATCGCGTTCTGGAATATTAATATTCTCGCCAGCCCTAACTCTGGCATGAGCTGACTTGCCATCGATTTTAATCGCAGAAACAGCACTTGGCTTTTGCTTTATTTTTCCCTTAAATTTTTCTAGCTCGCTTAAAATGATTTCGTTACTAATCGCTTTGATTACATCATCTTTTGCAGTAAAAGTTACATTACCTTCTTTATCATCGGTATGCGTTGCACTACCAAGCAAAATTGTTGCTTGGTATGATTTTTTACCATCGGTAATATATGGCAGCAATCTAGTAGCAATTCCAACTCCTAGAACCAAAACTCCAGTAGCCATTGGATCTAAGGTGCCAGCATGACCAATTTTTCTAGTATTCAGTTTTTTTCTAGCAATCGCCACCACATCATGGCTAGTCATTTCCCCGGCTTTATCAATTAATAAAAAGCCATCCATTACATCACCCTTGGTCGTGATTTTTATATGGGTTTTCAGCAACAGGCTTAGCACCTGCTCGTAACTTAGCTACTTCTGCATCTGCTTTATGCATTTGCTCAATTAAATCATTCATAGCAGATGCGGACTCAGCCATGCCATCTAAAAAGAATTCTAGTGAAGGTGTAATTCTTAAACCAAGAGATCTACCAACCTCTGATCTGAGCATTCCCTTTGCACTGTTTAATGCTGCAGCTGTTGATTCGCGAGCTGCGTTATCACCAAGAACAGTATAAAAAATTGAAGCTTGCTGTAGATCGCCAGTTACACGAACATCTGTAATAGTAATAAATCCAAGTCTTGGATCTTTTACTCTCGACTCAAGAGTATTCGCGATCAATTCTTTAATTCGATCAGCAACCTGCAACGGGCGTTTACTTGGCATGACTAGGCTCTCTTTTTCTCACGAATTTCGTAAGCTTGAATTACATCTCCTACCTGCAAGTCTTTAAAAGATCCAAGTCCAATTCCGCACTCAAATCCTTCACGCACCTCTGTGGCATCATCTTTAAATCGACGTAAAGATTCAATGCTCAAGTTCTCACCAATTACTACACCAGCACGCATAGTTCGTACCTTGGCATTTCTTCTAATATTTCCATCAGAGACGATGCATCCAGCAATATTTCCAAACTTGCTAGATTTAAAGATGTCTCTAATTTCTGCATTACCAAGAACTGCTTCTTCAAACTCTGGCTTAAGTAGTCCCTTAAGAGAGGCTTCAATATCTTCAATTGCCTTATAAATAACGGTGTAGAACTTAACCTCGACACCTTCATGTTCGGCAAATATGGCAGTTTGAGGTTCAGGCTTAACATTGAATCCAATAATTACCGCAGTTGAAGCAGATGCCAAAGTGACATCATTTTTTGTAATAGCACCAACGCCACGGTGAATAACTCTTAAGTCAACCTCTGTTCCAACATCTAATTGAACTAATGCATCCTCTAATGCTTCAACAGAACCAGAAACATCTCCCTTAAGAATTAAATTCAAAGTACTTACCTTGGATTGTTCTAGGAAATCTTCAAGTGAGACCTTCTTGCGTGCCTTAGCTAAGGAAGCATTACGTGAAGCTAATTGTCGCTTTTCAGCAATCTGTCTGGCGGTTCGATCATCTTCTGCAACCATAAATGAATCACCAGCACTTGGAACTGAAGTAAAGCCTAGGACCTGTACCGGTCTTGATGGACCTGCTACCTCAACTGCTTCACCATGTTCATCCAACATAGCTCGCACGCGGCCATAGGCACCACCGGCAACAATTGCATCACCGACATGTAATGTTCCGCGCTGCACTAAAACAGTTGCAACCGGGCCACGTCCTTTATCCAAATTTGCTTCAATTGCCACACCACGTGCAATTCCATCTGCCACAGCGCGCAGATCAATTGCTGCATCTGCGGTAAGTAAAATTGCATCAATTAACTGATCAATGCCTTTATTAGATAATGCTGAAACATTAACAAACATTGTTTGACCGCCGTACTCCTCTGCGATCAAGTTGTACTCAGTTAATTGTTGGCGAATCTTGTCTGGGTTTGCCCCTTCTTTATCGATCTTATTAACTGCAACCACAATTGGAACATCAGCAGCTTGTGCGTGATTTAATGCCTCAATAGTCTGTGGCATAACTCCATCATCAGCTGCTACTACCAAAACAGCAATATCAGTAACTTTTGCACCTCGAGCACGCATAGCTGTAAACGCCTCATGGCCTGGTGTATCGATAAATGTAATTGCTCGGTTAGTACCGTTATGGTCATGATGAATTTGGTATGCACCAATGTGCTGAGTAATTCCACCAGCTTCAGATTTAATAACCTCAGTTGATCGAATCGCATCCAATAATCGAGTTTTACCATGATCTACGTGACCCATTACCGTCACAATTGGCGAGCGCACAACCAAATCCTCTGGATCAATCTGCTCTAGCTCTTGCTCTAAATTAATATCAAACTCTTCTAGTAACTCTCGGTCCTCATCCTCTGGACTTACAATTTGAATAACAAAGCCCAGCTCTGCGCCCAGGAGAGTAAATGTGTCCTCATCAACTGATTGAGTTGCCGTAACCATTTCACCTAAGTGAAAAAGAGCTGAAACTAATGCGGCTGGATCTGCCTTAATTTTCTCAGCGAAATCCATCAAAGTCGCACCCCTGCGCATACGCACCACAGTCTTACCATCACCACGTGGTACTACCGCACCACCTAATTGTGGTGCTGGTAGATTTTCAAAATCTTCACGTCTTTCTTTTTTACTCTTTTGTGCGCGACCTTTACCTTTTCCTTTTCCACCTTTACCAAAGGCCCCAGCTGCACCACCACGTTGCGGTGGTCGGCCGCCACCTTTACCACCAAATGGTGCACCAGATGGTGAGGTAGATGGTGTGCGATATGGTGATGAAGAGTTAGCTGGTCTATTTGTTGGTACACCAGAACCGGTGCGTGGATTACTTTGTGCAGGCCGAGCTGCAAATCCTGGACGAACTGATCCAGGGCGAGCCCCTGACATTGGTGGGCGTTGTCCTGGTTTTAATTTATCGCCACTCCTGCCACTCTCTCCTGGTCTGATTGGTCTAGCTGGTGGTCTTGGCCCTGCGCCAGAGCTAAATGGATTATTACCCGCCCTTGGCGGACGTGGCAAAGCATTTGGTGATGTTGGTGTTGTTGGTGTTGTTGAAAATGGATTATTGCCAACTCGTTGCGCAGCAGCAGGTGGTGTTACCGGGCGCGCAGCTGGTGTGGTTGGTGTGGCATCTTCAATCATTTGTTGTAACTCAGGTGGTAAATCCTCCACCTTGACCGTTTGCTTAGCGGCTGCTTTTTTAGCAGGGGCTTTTTTTGCTTTTGGCGCTACTTCAGCCGGAACTAAATCAGGAAATTTATCCATCAACTTGCGCACAACTGGTGCTTCCACAGTTGATGAGGCGCTGCGAACAAACTCGCCGACCTCTTGTAGCTTAGCTAGCAGCTCTTTACTTTCTAGCCCTAACTCTTTAGCTAACTCATAAACGCGGACCTTGGCCACACTTCTCCATCTCCTGGCCCGAGTTTATTTTTTTCTCGAGCCTAAATTGACCTACTCATAATCTTGTAGTGCTCATTAGAGTGTCATTCTCGCTCGCTCCGTACTGTTAATAATCACTTAAATTCTTTAAGTAATCTTCTAACTCATCTACCTTTATTTCACCTTCAATATTGAAGGATCTATTAAAAGCCTTTCGCTCAACTGCCATCTGAATGCAATTTCGGTGAAGCCATGCTCCCCGACCTGGCATTCGATGGTTAAGGTCAACTTTAACCTGCTGATTGACCAACACCGTGCGAATTAAATCTGTCCAATTCTCAAGGCTTCGACATGCGATACAACTTCGCTGCCGCAGCTTTTTCTTAGACATCTAAACTCTACCCTAAGCCCCTTCAGTAGGTGAAATGGTTGGCTCAGCAGGTGAATTTTCCGCCTTAATTTGCACCACTGGATTATCTGGATGGATATCAATCCGCCATTGCGTAAGGCGTGCGGCTAATCTGGCATTTTGACCATCTTTACCGATCGCCAGGGAGAGTTGATAATCTGGCACAATTACTTTGGCAGATTTACTCTCTAGATCAACAATCTCAACTGAACTAACCTTTGCTGGCGCTAATGCATTTGCAACATAAATTGCTGGATCATCAGAGTAATCAATAATGTCAATTTTTTCACCATTTAATTCATTCATCACATTTTGAGCTCTTGATCCTTGTGGACCAATTAACGCACCCTTTGGTGAAACACCTGCGCGATGAGTTCTGACTGACAACTTGGTGCGAGCTCCAGCCTCGCGGGCTATGCCAACAATATCTACTACTCGATCTTTAATCTCTGGCACCTCTAGTGCAAATAACATCTTCACAAATGCTGGGTGTGATCTAGAAAGAGTTACCTCTGGACCCTTCTCACCTTGCTTTACATCTACGACAAAACACTTAATGCGATCGCCATGTTTAAAAACTTCACCCTTTACCTGTTCGGCTAATGGAACTTTTCCTTCAACTCTACCTAGATTTACATAAATAATTTCAGCATCTCTGCCTTGTTGCACAACACCACTGATTACATCACCAACTGAGCCAGAAAACTCAGTTACTACCTCAAGATCTTTTGCTTCACGCATCTTTTCTTTAATTACTTTACGTGCAGTTTTATCAGCTAATTTACTAAAACCATCTGGGTTATCAGTGACGGTATCAATTCGATCACCATCTGGACCTAGTACTGGCACATAAATAACTAGCTCACCACTTTGTCGGTTTAATACCGCCCGGCCATGTGGTTTTGCATCTGCCAGAGTTTGATAGGCAGCTGCCACCTCATTTTCAATCGCATTAATTAATCGCTCTAATGGCAACTTCTTTTCTTGTGCCAAAATTTTAAGTGCTTCAATGTCAACACTCATTTTTTGCCTGACTTAAACTCAACTTCAAGTGTGGCTCGTTTGATATCTAGATACTTAATATTATGTTCATCTACTGTTGCAGACTCTTCACTTGCAGATTTGATCCGACCTAAAATTTGACTGCCATCTATCGTAATTACCTTGACTAACCGATCAATATTTTTTCGCCAATGCCTGGCTTTAGTTAACGGTCGGTCAATACCTGGTGAGGTGACCTCTAAGGTAAAGGGGGTAGATCCTAGGGATGGAATATTTTCTACGATTTCACTGATTGCTTTAGTAGCAACAGTTACCTCATCTAAGGATAGATGTTTATCCCCATCCACAATTACAGTTAATAAACTTCGCCGACCAGCGGAGGTAATATTTAAATCCTCTAAATAAAAGCCAAGTGAGGTTAATGCGGGAGTAATCACCGCTGAGATCTCTTCTTTTTTACCCATTTTTTCCTTACTTCAATATTAAGTTGTAGCCCAAGTTTAACTTATAAAAGTATCCCAGGCAACGCGAGTGATCAGTAGAAATGTAACCACTAAAAACACCTTTCTTACTAAAACTGATCCACCTCTAATTGCCATGCGAGAGCCGATAATTGCGCCAGTTACATTTGCAAAGGCCAGTAACAAGCCAAGCTGCCACCAGATATTTCCGGTAAGTTGAAAACTCAATATTGCTCCAGCATTAGTTGCAATATTTACTAACTTAGCTGTGCCTGATGCTTTTAGAAATGCATATCCAATAACTGAAACTAGAAAGAAGACTAGAAATGTCCCAGTACCAGGTCCAAAAATGCCATCATAGAATCCAATCGAAAAGCCAATTAATGCCACAATAATCAATCGCTTTTTATGGGTGAACTTTAAATTTTCATCCATTCCTAAATCAGGTTTGCGCCAGGTATAGGTAGCTACCAAAATTAATAGTAGAACTATAAATGGACGAAAGAAACCTACTGGAACAGATGCAGCTAATGCTGCCCCGGCCATGGAGCCGATAAAAGCTGGAAACATCATAGTTAAGGTAAGTGGAATATCTGGCTTTATATTTTTAAAGTAATTACGAGCAGCTGCGGTCGTGCCAAAAATTGATGGCACTTTATTGGTTCCTAAAATTAACGGTAGCTCTTTATTTGGTAGAGCTATTATTAAAGATGGTAACTGTATTAATCCACCGCCACCAGCTATAGCATCAACAAAGCCAGCAAAGCCTGAGGCAATTGCCAAAAAAATTGCAATTTCTATACTCATTTAAACTTTTTTTACTTTACTAAATGTTTAACAACATCAGCAAGTACAACCTCTTGCTTATCGGCGCTCTTTCTATCCCTGACCTCAACCTTGCCATCTGCTAATGATTTTCCAACAATAATTATCTTTGAAATCCCAATTAACTCAGCATCTTTAAATTTAACGCCAGCACTTGCCTCGCGGCGGTCATCTAATAAAACCTCAAGCCCTTTTGCCTCTAAATCCTTTGCAATCTGCTCGGCAACCTCAAATGGCTTATCTTCTTTGCCGGTAGCAACGATATGTACATCAGCTGGTGCAATTTCAGCAGGCCAACATAGGCCAAGTTCATCATAAGTTTGCTCAGCAATTGCAGCCACCGCTCTAGAAACTCCAATTCCATATGAACCCATAGTTACGACAACTGGTTTACCTTCTTTATCTAATACGCTCAGCCCTAAACTTTTTGCATACTTTTGCCCTAATTGAAATATATGACCAATCTCAATCGCTCGATCAATAATCACTGGTTTGGCACACTTTGGACAATTATCTCCAGCCTTAACCTCTGCTGCCTCTACATACTGCTCAACTTTAAAATCTCGACCACAAGTAACATTTTTTGCATGCTTATCTTTTTTATTTGCTCCGGTTATCCAGTGTGAGCCTTCGACTACCCGTGGATCTGCATAAAGTTTTAAACCCAACTCTTTTGCATCCTGTGGTCCAACATAGCCTTTAACCAACTTTGGATACTTAGCAAAATCTGCATCTTCAAATAATCTTAAATCCTTCACACCAGATAAGTTAGCGCCCAATCGCTTTAAATCAACCTCTCGATCTCCTGGCACCAATACTGAGATTGGTTTTTCATCTGCCATGATCAATACATTTTTTAAAGTATTAGCAGCTGAGATATTTGCTGAGTACTTTGTATTAAATAATTCAACTAATGAATCAATAGTTGGCGTATTTGGGGTATCTAGAACTTCAAGTGCCCCCACCTTTTCCCCAGTAAAGGTATCTACTTTGGTTACCATCGCCTCAACATTTGCAGCGTAACCACATGAGTTACATAAGACGTAGGTATCTTCCCCAGTTGGGCATGGCGCTAAAAACTCCTCAGACTTTGATCCGCCCATAGCTCCACTTACCGCAGAGACTATGTTGTACTTTAAACCTAATCGATCAAAGGTCTTGATATACGCATCACGATGCTTTTGGTAAGAGACTTCAAGACCAGCATCATCCACATCAAAACTATATGAATCTTTCATTACAAACTCTCGCCCTCGAATGATTCCACTTCGTGGCCGAGGCTCATCTCGAAACTTAGTTTGTATTTGATAAATTGATAATGGTAGATCTTTATAGGAAGAGAACTCCCCCTTAACCATCAAGGTAAACATCTCTTCATGAGTTGGGCCTAATAAATAATCATTTTTCTTTCGATCTTGTAATCTAAATAAATCTGGTCCATACTCTGCCCATCGATTTGTTGCTTCGTATGGATCTTTTGGTAGCAGGGCTGGAAAGTGAACCTCTTGAAAACCTGCTGCATCCATCTCTTGCCTAATTATGTTTTCGATCTTGCGATATGTGCGATACCCAAGCGGTAGCCAGGAGTAAATTCCGGCTGCGACCCTTCTTACAAATCCTGCTCTTACTAATAATTTATGGGATGCGACCTCGGCATCTGCTGGGTCATCACGCAATGTGCGCAACAAAAGAGTCGACATCCGTAACATAGGTAAAGCCTATCTACTGAACTGCAACAGTCGGTTGACCTGATGCCACTCCAGCGGCCTCCATTTCTTCTGCAAGGCGCATCGCCTCTTCAATGAGCGTCTCAACTATTTGTGCCTCCGGTACAGTTTTAATAACCTCACCTTTTACAAATATCTGACCCTTGCCATTTCCAGATGCCACGCCAAGATCTGCCTCGCGTGCTTCACCTGGTCCATTAACAACACATCCCATAACCGCTACCCGAAGTGGCACTGTCATTCCTTGTAATCCCGCTTGTACCTTCTCAGCTAATGAGTAAACATCAACCTGTGCTCTACCGCATGAAGGACAAGAAACTATTTCTAATTTACGTTGTCGTAAATTTAAAGATTCTAAAATTGAAATTCCAACTTTAACCTCTTCAACTGGTGGCGCTGATAGGGAGACTCGAATTGTGTCGCCAATTCCCTCAGCTAGTAAAATTCCAAATGCAGTTGCTGATTTTATAGTTCCTTGGAAAATAGGTCCGGCCTCAGTAACACCTAAGTGCAATGGGTAATCACACTTGGCAGCTAATAATCGATATGCCTTAACCATAGTTACTGGATCATGATGTTTTACCGAAATCTTGATATCACTAAAGCCATGCTCTTCAAATAATGAGGCCTCCCATAGCGCTGATTCAGCTAACGCCTCTGGTGTTGCCTTGCCATACTTTGCTAACAATCTTGGATCTAATGAACCAGCATTGACGCCAATTCGAATCGGAATGCCCGCATCTTTGGCCGCCTTTGCTACCTCTTTAACCTTGTCATCAAACTGCTTTATATTTCCAGGATTTACTCGAACCGCAGCACAGCCAGCATTAATTGCGGCAAAGATATATTTTGGTTGAAAGTGAATATCAGCAATTACTGGTATCTGTGACTTTTTTGCAATTTGTGAGAGTGCATCAGCATCATCTTGGCTTGGCACAGCTACTCGAACAATTTGGCAGCCAGAAGCAGTTAGCTCTGCAATCTGTTGCAAAGTTGAATTCACATCGGCGGTTAAGGTTGTGCACATAGATTGCACTGAAACTGGAGCATCGCCGCCAACTAAAACTGAGCCAACCTTTAATTGCCTAGTTTTTCGACGAGGAGCCAAAGTTGGTGGTGGTGCTGATGGAATCCCTAAATCAACCATGGGTAAACCTTACCTAGAAATTAAGTCTAATCGGGTTGAAGATATCAGCGGTGAGCAGCAATAGTGATAAACCAGCCATGAATATGAAGACCACCATAGTGATTGGCGCCAGTCTTTCGACATCAAATGGCGCAGGTTTTGGCATGCCACTTCGTTTTGCATTTAAGTTTCTGACGCCATCTGCAACTGCAACTGCCATATGACCACCATCTAATGGCAGAAGTGGCAGTAAATTAAACATGCCTACGAAAAGATTTAACGAAGCAATTATTAATAAGAAGGTGGCAACTTTCTCTCTAGTGGTTAATTTATCAGTTTCAGCTGTTTCACCACTTACTCTGGCTACGCCAACTACACCAACTAATCCTTCGACATCTCGTTTCTCTCCGCCAAATGTCTGCCGAACTAAATCTGGAATTTTGGCAGGTAATGTAAAAAGAGCAGTCAAACTATTTCCTAAAATTTCACCAGTGTATTTAGTTGCTTTAGCGCCTGCTTCTATTGGGCCATAAGAAATAGTGCCGATGGTATTTACTACCCCTAATACACCAACACTTTTACCATCTAAATCTCTACTTGCTGGAGTTACTAAAACATTTATTGGCATTGAATTGCGCTCAATAGTTATTTCTAATTGTTCACCGGCAGAGGCTCTAATGATTGTCACTACATCTACCCATTCAGAGTAAGAAATACCATTTACTTTAGTGATTTTATCGCCAGCTAAAATACCAACATCTTTGGCAGGAGATGGTGTTGATCTGGAAGTACAAGCTTCATTGGCTACCTTTGGAATGCAATCACTAACTGCCTCAACTGTATTGGTTACTGAGGTTACGCCAACTGATGAGAACAGCGTGAGTAATAAAACAAATCCAATAACAAAGTGTAAGAATGATCCAGCACCTAAAACAATTAAGCGCTGACCAACTCCGGCCTTAACAAATGCCCTGCTCTGATCTGCATCTGCTAACTCCTCCCGTGGCGACATACCAACAATTCGACAGTAGCCACCAGCTGGTACTGCTTTAATGCCAAACTCAGTTTCACCTCGCTGGGTGGACCATAATTTCTTACCAAAGCCCACAAAAAACTCAGTTACCTTCATGCCAAACTTTTTAGCAGTTAAGTAATGGCCAGCCTCATGAATCATTACCGAAATTAACAAGGCAAGCACAAAGGCTAGAACACCAATAATGGTCATGCGCTTATCCCCTTAATAAACTCATCCGCTTTAATACGCGCACTTTGCTCGATAGCACTGACATCGGCAATATCTCTTATTGTAGTTGGTGCGTTACTTGATAAGGCATCTACTACGCGCGCTACCGTCTGGATAATTGCTGAGAACTTTATTTTTTCTGCTAAAAATGCAGAAACTGCCACCTCATTTGCAGCGTTATATACCGCCGGTAATCCACCACCTGCTTGGCCACACCTTTTAGCTAATTCAATTGCTGGATACTTTTTAATATCAATTGGCATGAACTCCCATTTACTAGCCTTACTCCAATCAATAGGTGCACATGCTTTACTTATACGTTCTGGATATGACAATGCGTAAGCAATTGGCCCCTTCATATTAGGTGGCGATGCTTGTGCAATTGTTGAACCATCAATAAATTCCACAAATGAGTGCACCACAGATTGTGGATGAATCACTGCCTCTATTGCTTCATAAGGTAGATCAAAAAGATAATGCGCTTCAATTATTTCTAATCCTTTATTTAATAGGGTGGCTGAATTAATAGTGACTACCTCACCCATGGACCAGGTTGGATGATTGAGTGCATCAGCCACACTGACCTCACTTAAATCTTGTCGATCTCTAAATGGTCCACCACTTGCCGTCAAAATTAATTTCTTAACATCACTTGCCTTACCGGCCAGGAGTGCCTGAAAGATTGCTGAGTGCTCTGAGTCAACTGGAATTAATTTATCGCTGCCATATTTCATAACTAGATCCCCACCGGCAACTAGGGATTCCTTATTAGCTAACGCAACCTTATTGCCAACTGATAGAGCTGAAAGAGTTGGCCCTAAGCCAATCGAACCAGTTATGCCATTTAAGACGATATCGCAAGGAATTGCTGCAATCTCGATTGAAGAAGCATCACCTTCAATTACTGTTACGCCATCAACTTTTGGAGCCGGTGCCATACTGCCAACTATCGGCACATTAAACTTTTTTGCCTGCTCCATTAATAGTGTTGGATTTTTCCGACCAGCACTCATTGCAATAACTCTAAATTTGTCGGGGTGGGCAGCAACAATTTCTAGTGCTTGCACACCAATTGATCCAGTTGAGCCCAAAATCACGATTTCCCGCATGCGCCTATCTTAACTGGGAGGTGAAGATGAAAAACTTCAGATAGAATTTGAGCATGTATTCCGGGGCTAAAACCACAATTGAACAAAAACGTAACTTGGTAACAGCTATTCCTGGACCAAAATCTGCTGAGTTAATTAAGCGTCGTGCCGAAGCTGTCTCTGCCTCACTTGGCACAGCATTTCCAGTTTTTATTGATCGCGCCGAGGGCGCAATTATTTTGGATGTTGATGGAAACTCAATCTTAGATTTAGGTGCTGGTATTGCAGTATTAAATGTGGGCCATTCAGCTGGAAAAGTTATTGAAAATGTTAAGAATCAAATTGATGCATTTACTCATACCTGTTTTATGGTTGTGCCATACACCGGTTATGTTGAAGTTTGCGAAGCACTAAATCGGTTAACCCCAGGTGATCATAAGAAAAAGTCAGCTCTCTTCAATTCAGGTGCTGAGGCGGTTGAAAATGCCGTAAAAATTGCTCGTAAATTTACTAAGCGATCTGCAGTTGTTGTTTTTGAACATGGTTACCATGGCAGAACTAACTTAACTATGGCAATGACGGCAAAAAATATGCCGTATAAAGATGGTTTTGGACCATTTGCTCCTGAGGTATATCGCATGCCGGTGGCGTATCCATATCGCTGTAGTGCCTGCACCAAACCTTGTGAAAGCTCTATGTTATCGATGGTTATTCATAAAATGGAGAAGGAGATCGGTGCAAACAATATTGCTTGCATTGTGATCGAACCGATTCTTGGCGAAGGTGGATTTATCGTTCCATGTAAGGGCTTTCTACCTGGTCTTGCTAAATTCTGTAAAGATAATGGAATTGTTTTTGTTGCAGATGAGGTCCAAACCGGGTTTGCCAGAACTGGAGATATGTTTGCCTGCGAGGATGAATCAGTTGTGCCAGATTTAATTGTTACTGCCAAAGGAATTGCTGCTGGTTTGCCACTTGCTGGCGTAACAGGTCGAGCTGAAATTATGGATTCGATTCACCTAAGTGGTTTAGGTGGAACCTACGGTGGAAACCCAGTTGCCTGTGCTGCAGCCCTTGGGGCAATTGAAATTATCGAAACAGAGAATCTAGCTGAGCGGGCAAAAAGGATTGGAAAGATTATCTCTGATGCGCTAAATCAAATGGCTAAGAAGTACTCAATTATTGGCGAGGTTAGAGGGCGCGGAGCAATGCAAGCAATTGAATTAATAAAGCCTGGCACTGATGAACCTAATGCTGAGGCTCAAGCTGCGATCATTAAATATTGTATTAGCAAAGGCGTATTGATTCTTTCTGCTGGAACCTATGCAAATGTAATTAGATTGCTACCACCACTTATAATTGATGAAGAGTTGTTAAAAGATGGACTTGCAGTATTAGATGAAGCAATAGCCTCCATCAAATAATTAATCTCGATCTAAGATATTTCTAGTAGGTGAGTATTTTCCACCTGATTTTTTAAATGAAA